>JAYTAR010000508.1:0-6187 GCA_043737455.1 Sphingomonadales bacterium
ATCCCACGCCCATCTCTTGAGCTCGGTCTCCTGCCAGATGGCGTAGCGCAATTCATTGTCGAGCAGCGCGGCATCGACCTGCGCCGCACGCCCCAGCCGCGTCCGGTCGATGGTTGCGAGCCGCGCCAGCGTCGCGCGCGCGAACGCCAGCCGCTTGGCACGCCCCGCCGCCGACATGTCGGTCACCTGCGCGTCGAAGCGGTGATCGCCCAGCCCTGTCGCCGCCGACGGTGCCAGCCGCGCCAGCCCGTCGACATAGGCCGCCGACAGCGCGCTGAACGCCCGCTCGGTCGGCGCAGGCGCGGCAAGCGCCGCGACGGGCAGCAGCGCGACGGCTAAGAGGGGCAGGCAACGATGCATGGCGGTCTCCATACCAGTGAGTACTAGCTGGCTAACACGACATACGCTGCACTTGAAGCTCCGCCAATTCGGATCATCGCGCTTAACAAGCGCGAATGCGCCAGCTAGGTCGATGACATTCACAAATGCCGGGGGGTCGGGATGCTACGTCTTACGTCACTTTCACTGATTACAATGACAACGGCGGCGACGGCGCAAGTTGCCCCAATACCTGTGACTGCTCCTGCCGTGTCGGCGGTACCGGCGACGGCAGTGCCCGTCATGGTCACAGCAACCCCATCGGTCCAGCCGACCGGCGATAGCGCAACGCTTCCGCCTAACACCGAGGTGGTGGTGCGCTTTGCCGAAACGATCAATTCGAAGATCATTCGGCAGGGTCAGCAATTTCGCGTGACGGTCGCGCAAGACGTTATGATGGGAAACTTCATCGTCATTCCCAGGGGTACGCCAGGTGTCGGGCAGGTCACCTATCGGACGGGCAAGGGCGCTTTTGGGAAATCAGCGAAGATGGAGGTCGAGATCCAGTCGCTGACGCTCCCGGGCGGTCGCATGATCGGGCTATCGGGCAAGTCACGCCAAGAGGGCCAAGGCAATACCGGCGCAACCGTTGGCGCCGTAATCGCGGTTGGCGTCTTCTCAGCGTTCGTGACGGGGCGTAGCGCGATCTTAGAAGAAGGGCGTGAGGTTCGCGCTTTCACCCGCGAAGCGGTCGTCGTCTCACTCCCGAAGGGCTGATTACTTCGCCGCTGCCCAGGTGGCGATTGCGGGCGCTTGGCGCTGGCGAAGTGCTGCGCGGTAGCGGATCGTCGATACCGTCGTCTCGGCGGTTTTGCGCGATCCGGCGGCGAGCGCTTTTGCGGCATAGGCAGTTACGCGTGTGGCTACCGCGACGTCGCTGGACGCGGCGGGAAGTCCCACGATAAATGCCGCACGCGTGCTCGCCTCGAGATTGGCATTGACTGTCTCGGCGTGCGCGACCGCCCAGTCGAATGCGAGCGCCGGGTGCTCGTTCGCCACCGCCTGGATCAAATTGCCGCGCATCGGCACGGGGACCTCATCGCCCAGCGTCAGGTCGAGCGCCCGTTGCGCAAGTGCCGGATCGGCGACGCCGCCCAGATTGCGGTAGAGGTTCAGCCGCGCGACCGGGCTGCGTTCCGTGCGTGCTTTTTCACGAAGGTTCGCCCAACGCGCCGCATCGGCGGTGTTCGCAAAAATGCGCAGCGCGGGCTGACGAATGTAGCCCGGCACTGCGTCGGGCGTGTCGAAGCTCACCTGGGCATAGCGATTGCCCTCGGCGACGACGCTCGCGTCACCGAACAGCCCGAGCACGGGCAGCAGCGCCTCACGCAATGTCGCGATCGCCGACGCCTCCTCGGGTTTTGCGACCCAGCCAGTGCGTGCGAATTGCGGCGCGAGCAGCGCGCGCGCACGCGCGCGAAACGGCGCTTGCGTCGCAGTGCCTTCGACCAGCCGGTCGATCCCGGCCAGCTGGCCCGCGATCATCTGCCACAAGATCGGCGAGGCGTCGGCGTGAACGCTTCCGACGAGCGAGAAATATTTCTCAAGCGGCTGGTCGTCGCTGTTGGCAAGGCCATAGGCATCGGCGACGAGGCCGATCTGATCGTCGACCGCCAGCTGCGCGAAGCGCGTCCGCAGCCCGTCGAGATAGGGCGCAGGATAGAGCGTCCGGAAATATGCGCTCTGCCCTCGATTGACGACCGAACTACCGCAACCGCCCGCGGTCACGGTCTGCGCGCGCGTTCCCGATGCAGTCACGCGTTGCCCGGGCGACGCGCCGCCGCTTGTTCCGACGTTCACGGGCACCTGCCAGATCCGGGGTGCCTTTGATGGCGCGTCGAGGCCGAAGCGGCTCTGCATCAGGCTGAAGCTTTGCAAACCGGCTGCCGTGCAGCGCGTGTCGGTGGCGCGGACCAGCGGCACGCCGCCTGCCATCGTGAAGCTGTCCATGATCGGCTTGACCGGCGTCCCCGCTGCCGCGCTCACTTCGTTCCACAGATCGTCGGTGACGGTATTGCCATATTGATATTTCGCCATGTAGCGACGCACGCCGGTACGAAAGGCGTCTGGTCCGACTGCGCCTTCGAGCATGCGGATCACCGCTTCGCCCTTGCGATACGTAATGTCGTCGAACGCCTGGCTGATCTGGTCGGGCGTCTCGACCGGCTGAATGATCGGATGCGTCGTCACGCGCGCGTCGCGCGACATCGCGCCCTGCCGATCGAACGCGAGGCTGCGTGTCAGCGCGCCCCATTCGGGGTTGAGGTCGTCCGAGGCCTTCGACGCCATCCACGACGCGAAGCCTTCGTTCAGCCACAGATCGTCCCACCAGCGCATCGTAACGAGATCGCCGAACCACTGATGCGCCATTTCATGCGCGACCACGTTGAAGATTTCCTGCTTCTGACTTTCGGTCGCAAGGCGCGGATCGACGAGCAGGATCCGCTCGAAATAAAAGATCGCGCCCCAATTCTCCATCGCGCTGAAGAATTGCGACGATCCCGGCCCCGCGATCATGTCGAGTTTTGGTAGCGGGTAAGGAACACCGAAATAGTCGTTGTAGTAAGTGAGCAGCCGCTTGGCGCTCGCGAGGGCATAATCGCCCTGATCGACGACGCCCTTGCGCGTGATGACACCGATCTGGGTCTTGCCCACCATCACCGTCTTGCGCTCGACATTGCCGATGCCGAGATACAACAGATAGCTCGACATCTTCGGCGAAGCCTTGAATTTCACCAGTCGCTTCTTGCCTGGACCAACCGCCTCGAGGTCGATCGGCATGTTCGAAAATGCGGTTTGGGTCAGTGGCACCTGTACGCTCAGCGTGAAGACCGCTTTCAAAGCAGGCTCGTCCCACATCGGCGCGAACCGGCGCGCATCGGGCGCCTCGAATTGCGTCGCGAGCATGCGGTCGGGTGTGCCGTCGGCGTTGGTATAATCGATCGCGAATAGCCCGGTCGCCGACCGGTTGATCGTCCCGCGCCACGCCATCGCCAGCACGTGCTTACCCGGCGTGATCGGCCGCGCGAACGAGAATGTCGCGGTCTGCGCGGCGGCGTCGGTCGCGATCCGCGTCGCCACGATGCCGTCGACGCTCGCGCGCGAAATGATCAGGTCGGCGGCGTTGAGCGTGATCGACATCACGGGCTTTGCAACGGTGATCGCCACGGTGCCGCTACCAGCGAAGGTCAAGGCGCTGGCGTCGGGATCGACTGTCAGGTCATAGGCGGTCGGGACCACCGCATCCGGCAATCTTCCAGGCGCAGCGTAAGCGGCGACGCTGACGATCGTCAGTCCAAACCCGATAAGAAAACGCTTCATGTTCGAACTTCCCGACCGTCACGCGATTGCCCTTGCTTAAGCGGCGACACCACGCGGGTCTAGCGTGGTACGAGGTCGAAAGCCGCGGTTCCCCCGTCGAGGATGTTCTGCGCGATCAATGCCGACCGGTCGATCGTCGCCGCCACCGCCGCACGCCCCGCCAGCCAATGTTCGTTCATCGTGCGCGCCGAGAATTCATAATCGCGCGACCCGCTTTCCCAATTGTTGGCACGGTAAATCAACTGCACGACATTGACCGGGTGCTCATGCGCCATTGCCGCGAGCGCGACGACGTCGGCGTCGCTACGCAGCGTGTCGGGCAGCTTATCGAGCACACGGCGGATCGCCTCACGCTCGCGACGCAATTTCAGCAGCGCATCGCTTACCTGCCGGGTGCGGCTCGAAAAGCGGATTTCCTTTTCGCGTGCCATCACGTCCATCATCGTGGTCGGGCGCTTCGCCGCGGCGGCGAACAGGTCGACTTGAAACACGAGCAGTTCGGCGTCCTGCGTGTCGAGCACGTGCGAGAGCGGCGTGTTCGAGACAAGACCCCCGTCCCACCACAATTTGCCGTCGATCTCGACCCCCGGCAACCCCGGCGGCAGCGCCCCCGACGCCATGATATGACGCGCGTCGAGCCGTTCGCTGGCGCTGTCGAAATAGTGGAAGTTACCGCTTTCGACCTCGACCGCGCCAACCGCGATTCGCACCGAGCCGGTGTTGAGCAACTCCCAGTCGACGAGCTCGTCGAGCGTGCGCGCAAGTTGGGCGGTGTCGTAGTAGCTGAGCGCGGCCGCGGTTCCCGGCACTGCCAGGAACGGTGGCCACATGTTGGGCGCGAAGAAGCCGGGCACACCAAAGCTCGCGACAAATGCTGCCGATGCCTCATGCAGCCACTCGCGTCCCGTATCGCCGCCCCAGATCGGAAAGCTGGGCAGCGCGGCCGAAACGCGATCCCAGAACGATCGCAACGCCTTGACGCGCAATTCGGGCGGATTGCCCGCGATCAGCGCGGCATTGACCGCGCCGATCGAAATGCCCGCGACCTCGTCGATCTCGACCCCCGCTTCGACCAGCGCCTCGTACACCCCCGCTTGGTACGAGCCGAGCGCACCGCCGCCTTGGAGCACAAGCGCGACCTTGTCAGGCAGCGGCAGCGCGGCGTGGTGGCGTGCCGCGCGGGGCGATTCGGTCATCGGCATGGCTTTCCCTGTCGTGCGTTGCAACGCATTGCAACGTCGGCGGTCCCCGTGCATTTCAGGCGCGACAAGAAAAGGGAGAGGGCAGTGCGGCTCGACGATCAGAACGAGAGCGGGAACTACGAGGTTCAGGGACCCAGCCGCGCCGGATTTGGCGGCGGTGGCGGCGGTCTTGGGTTGCTTGGCATGTTGTTTCCGTTCGTGCTCAGTCGTTTTGGATGCGGCGGCGTCGTGGTCCTGCTGATCGCGGTGGCGCTGTTTGGTGGCTTTGGCAGCATCGGGTCGCTGCTGTCGCCGGGCGCAGGCGGCGACCCGACGCCGCGGCAGGCCGGACAGACGGGACAGGCACTCACGCCGGTTCAGTCGACCTCGCTCAAGGTACTTGGTTCGACCGAGGCGGTGTGGACGCGGGTCTTTGCCGCGCAAGGGCAACGCTACGAACCTACGATCCTGTCGTTCTATGACCGTAACGGGCGCTCGGGCTGCGGCGCGGCGCAGGCGGCGATGGGCCCGTTCTACTGCCCTGCCGATCGCAAGGTGTACATCGACACCAGCTTTTTCGACGAGCTTGCGACGCGGTTCAATGCGGCAGGCGACTTTCCGATCGGCTATGTCATTGCGCACGAGGTCGGCCACCACATCCAAAATTTGACCGGCGTCGCCGACCAGGTTTCGGCGCAGCAGGCGCGCGTCGGGCGCGCCGCGGGCAATGCGCTGCAGGTGAAGATGGAGCTGCAAGCCGATTGTTATGCAGGCGTCTGGGCCGCGAACGCCAAGGGGCTGCTCGAGGCGGGCGATGTCGAGGAAGGCATGCGCGCGGCGGCGGCGATCGGCGACGACACGCTGCAGCGCGAGGCACAAGGCCGCGTATCGCCCGAAAGCTTCACGCACGGATCGTCGGCACAGCGCCAGTTCTGGCTGCAGCGCGGGCTGCAGACCGGTGACTGGAAGCAGTGCGATACATTCGCGGCGTGACCCGGCGCGGCTGAAGGCGCAACCGACGACCATGGCTTTGCCCGGGGGCGATACTGCCCCCATATGCCGCTGTCATGCTCCACTTTGATCAGATACCGCAGCGCCGTGCGCTGATCGACCGACGCACGATCGCAGCAAACCTTGCCGTGCTGGACGCGAAAAGCGGAACCGCGCTTCGCCAGGCTGCGGTACCCGTCCTCCGCGCGGCGCTCGACGAGGGTCGGCTCGAGATCGCGCGGCGCCTCGCGACGCGCCCGACGCACGGCAATGATGTCGCCGCTGCCCAGGCTTATTTGACCGATCAGCTGTTGCGA
>JAYTAR010000509.1:0-2464 GCA_043737455.1 Sphingomonadales bacterium
CCGCAATCTCGGCACCGGTGAACGCGGCGGCGACAAGGGGGTTGGCGGCGAACAGCGCCTTGGCGCGGGCGAGCGCGAGCGGCTTCTTGTCGGCGGGCATCGTCGCGTCGAGATAGACGTCGCCCGAAGGCTCGGACCCGACCAGCGCGGGCCGTGACAGCCCGAGCTCGGTCGCGATCAGCGTGCCGATCGCGCGCGCCGAGGTCGCGTCGTCGATCGCGGTTGCATCGGGGATCGCGCGGCGGTCGTTGCGCGCCACCGCATCATGGCCGCCATGATCGGCGGTCAGCACCACCGCATAATCGACACGCGCGCGGTCGAGCCGATCGAAGAATTGCCCCAACTGCCGGTCGAGCGCGGTCAGCTGCAGGCACATCTCGCTGCCCTCGGTCCCGTAGGTGTGCCCGACGACGTCGGTCGCCGACGCGCCGATGATGAGCAGGTCGGTCGCGCTGCCCTTGCCCAGCTTCATGTCGATCGCGAGGTCGCCCGCGAGGCCGATCATCGCCGCATCGGACTCGGGCGAGGCGCGGAACAAGCGCTTTTCGCCTGCCGCGCGCGCAAAGCGTCCGGTGCCGATGCTCTTGGTTGCCGAGAGCGGAATCGCGACGCTGCGCGTGGTGCAAAGCGGCGTCAGCGAGTGCGGCGACATCGCCCGCGCGAGAGCCTTGTCGATCGCGGTGTTTGCGCGACCGACGGCGGCGGGTGTATCGCTGCGGCCCGCCAGCGTCTCGAATTTGGCATAGTCGGTCGGGCGCAGGAACCACAATTGGTCGACCGTGCGTCCGCCCATCATGATCGCCGCGCGGTCCTTGCCCGACACGCTGACGATGCGGGTCGCGGGGTTTGCCGCCTTCATCCGGTCGCCGAGCGTGGGGATCATCAGATGCACGGGCGAGGGGACATAGTCGCCCGACTTGCTCGACTTGCCCGCCGCGACGTCCTCGGCACAATAGACGCCCTTGTCGGCGCGGCTGGTGATGCCTTGGTCGACCCAGCTGTTCGCGATCACGCCGGTGCGCGACGGATGCCCGCCGGTCAGGATCGTCGAATGGCCGGGGCAGGTCTCGGTCGCGGCATGGCTTTGATAGCCGCTGGGAAAGACCACGCCCGCCGACAACCGTTTCAGCCCGCCCGTGAAGTGCGCACGATATTCGGCGAACAGATCGGCGGAGAATTGATCGACCGCGATGACGACGAGCAATTTTGGCGGCTGCGGCGGCGCCTGGGCGAGCGCGGGAAGCGGCAGCAGCGACAGCGTGGCGGCGATGAGACGGCGGATCATGCGGACGCGACTTCCTTCGTTGATGCGCCAACTCTATGGAACGCCGATGGCAGCAGCAAGCAGGGCGATATGGCGGCGATATGTCGCGGCGATGACGGTGCTGCTGCTGTCGCTTACGACCAGCGCTCAGGCGCAGCCCAAACCTTTGAACATCGTGCCGAGCCTCGTCGCCGAGAGCGCGAGGCCCGCAGCAGGGTCGCGCGTGATGCTGGCGATCGATTTCCGCCCGCAACCGGGCTGGCACGGCTATTGGTCGAACCCGGGCGAGGCGGGGCTCGAGCCGCGTTTCGACTGGAGCCTGCCCAAGGGCGCGAGCGTCGGCGCGGCCCAGTTTCCGGTGCCGCAGACGCTGGTCGTCGCTGGGCTGATGAACCATGTCTACGAAGGGCCGCACGCGCTGCTGGTGCCGCTGACGCTGCCCGCGGGCCTTGCGACTGGCACGCGGCTGCCGGTGGCGCTCAAGCTCGACTTTCTGGCATGCACCGACAAGATTTGCGTGCCGCAAAGCGCGGCGCTGGCACTCGAGCTCATTGTCGGCGACGGCACACCCAACCAGCGCACGGCGTTCGACGCGTGGCGCGCGCGGTTGCCCGTACCGCTTGGCGGCGAGGCACGCTTCGCCCGCGCGGGCGCGACGCTGCGGCTCGCGATCCCCTATCCGGCAGCGGCGGCACTGGGCGACGCGCACTTCTTTCCCGCCACGCGCGGCCTGATTGTCGATGCCGGGCCACAAAAGTTCGCGCGCGAGGGCGATACGCTGATCGCCGAGCTGCCCGCGCCACCTGACGCTGCCGGGGCAGGCGTCGTCGCGGGCGTGCTCGCGCTGGGCGACGGACGTGGCCTTACGATCGCCGCGATGCCGGGGCCGGTGCCAACGCTGCCCCAAGAATCGGCGACGTCGAGCAGCGCACTTGGGCCGATCCTGTTGGCGCTCGGTGGCGCGATCCTCGGCGGGCTGATCCTGAACGTCATGCCGTGCGTGTTTCCGATCCTCAGCCTGAAGGCGCTCAGCCTGGCCAAGGTGGGCGGCGGCGAGGCGGCGGCACGGCGTGACGCGCTGGGCTATACCGCGGGCGCGGTGCTCGTCTGCGTCGCGCTCGGCGCGGCGATCCTGGCACTACGCGCGGCCGGGGCGAGCGTGGGCTGGGCGTTCCAGTTGCAGGACCCGCGCGTCATCGT
>JAYTAR010000510.1:0-6175 GCA_043737455.1 Sphingomonadales bacterium
GCGGCAGCGGGGAGCCGCGCGCATCCTTGCGCATCGTGGAAGCTGTCGCCCAGACACCAGAGTTCACGCGGCTGCCATGCCGATACCAATGCGCCGAGATCGGCAAGCGTCGCTAGCGAGTCATAGGGCGGCAGAAACTGCCCATGCCGCGCGAACCAGCTGCCCTTTTCGAAATGCAGGTCGGCGACGATCAGCGCCCGCCGCGCCGGCCACCACAGCGCACCGCCGCCTATAGCGGCGACTTCATATCCGGCGAACGAAAAGCGAACCATTGCTTGCCGCTAGGGCCGGTACTTTCGTCGGGCAAGAGGAAGCGCACCTTGCGCGCGGCGAAATCGACCGACACGCGGCGAAAGACGCGCAGCGTATCCATACCCAGCAGCATCGCGGGTCGGTCGAGCAGCCCGAAGCGCTTGAACGGGTGCGCATCGACGAAGGCGACGGCGACGCGGTTGAGCGCGAAGCCACCGATGCGAATGCCATCGACGACCGCGATTTCGGCCGCGAGCCGTCCACCGACCACGTCGATAAGTTCGGTCGGGCTGAATGAAAGGCGCTTCCGCTTGGCCAGCATCGTGCGCAGCGCGGTGTTGCCGACCGAGTTTTGCGCGCCCGAATCGATGATGACGGTGATCGGCACACCGCCAACGTCCGAATCGACGAGGATCAGCTGGCCGTAACGCGAGCGCGCGGTGACGACGATCGTATCGGGATCGAGCCGCTCGCGTTCGCGCGCATCGGAAACGGTGAACGTGCGCTTGCGAAAGTCCATGACGACACGCCGCCCCTTGAGGCTGTCGACGCCGAGCAGTCCCTTCGCGCCCAGATGCGCCTCGGCGAGCGCGGGCGCGCGAATGTCGGCGTCCTGTGTACGACCGCCGACGCCGAGACGCTCGATCACGACCGTCTCGACCGACCCGACACCCGCCATCGAATGCATCGTCGCGGTCGCGCCCGCCGCCAGCCCGAGCGCGGTCGCAAGCTCGCGCGAGACGACGGTGCGATCCGCGCCGGTATCGACGACGAACGGATACGGCCCGCGCCCGTCGAGTGTGACCGGCACCGTCATACGCTCGACGGTGTCGGTCGCGGTCGCGATCGTCGTCGTTGGCGCGGCGAGCTCCGGCGGGGCGTCGGCAGCCGTCTGCTGCGCAGCGACCGGCGCGGCCATCAGCAGCAACATCGGCGCCAAAACCTTCATATCGAGCAAGCTAGACCTTCGTATGCCGCCCGCCAAGCGCTCACTTCATCGGGACGACACGCCCCATCGCCATGACGTAGCGAACGCGCATCACCGCGCTGGCGTCGGTCAGTGGGTCACCCTCGACCGCGATCAGGTCGGCCGATTTGCCGGGCTCGAGCGTCCCCGTTTCGCGCGCAAGCCCGAGCAGTTCGGCGCCGCTTTTGGTCGCCGCCACCAGCGCGTCGCGCGGGCTCATCCCCGCCTTTTCGACCATCAGCGCAATCTCCTGCGCGTTCTGCCCGTGCGGAAAGACCGCCGCGTCGGTCCCGAGCGCAATCTTGACGCCGGCCTTATGGGCTCGGCCCAGCGCCTTGCCCCACAAATCGAGCGTCTGGCGCGCCTTTGCCTCGGTGTTGGCGGTATAGATGCCCTTGCCCAGGTACATCGTCAGCCCTTTGAACGCCATCAGCGTCGCGACCATGTACGTTCCGCGCGCCTTCATCAGCGTGATATCGACATCGTCGGCGAACGTACCGTGCTCGATTGAATCGACGCCCGCGCGCACCGCCGCCTCGATCCCGCGCGCGCCGTGCGCATGCGCCATCGCCTTCAGCCCAACGCCATGCGCAGTATCGACGATCGCCTTCATCTCGGCGTCGGTGAAATGCTGCTCTAGGCCGATCGCGCCGTCATCGAGCACGCCGCCGGTCGCATGGAATTTAATGACGTCGACGCCCTTTGCCGCGATCATGCGGACTGCCTTCGCGCAACCCTCGGCCCCGGTGCATACGCCCGGCTGTCCGTGCGCGGCGTTGATCGCGTCGCTGATTTCGGGCGACAGGCCGACGGTCTCGTCGCCATGTCCGCCGATGATCGACAGCGCATTGCCCGCCACCAGGATGCGTGGGCCGGGAAAATTACCCTCGCGCACCGCGTCGCGCATTGCCAGGCTGGCGAGGATACCCCCGCCCGCGTCGCGTACCGTGGTGAACCCGGCGCGCGCGGTGATCAGCGCATTTTTAAGGCCCGTCGCGGCGGCATAGGGTTCGGAATATTTGCGGCGCAGCTGCGTCAGCGGCGGCATGCCCGCATCCATCGTCAAATGGACGTGCGCGTCGATCAGGCCAGGCATGACGGTCATGGCGCGCATGTCGACGATCGTTGCACCGGGCGGCGCGGTGGCCCCCTCGTCGATCCGCACGATCCGCCCGTCGGTCACGACGACCGTCGCGGGCCCCCGCGCAGGCAAGGTCGCATCGACGACCAGCCGACCGGCCTGGATCGCATAGGTCTCCGCACTCGCGGCGGTCGCGAGCGTCAGCAGGACGGCGGCGGCACAATATTTCAGCATGCTGGTTCCCTTTTATTCTCACGTTGCTTACGTCACCATTCGTTTCAGCGTTTCGAGCTGGTCGGCTTCGGCGGCGGGCTTGTCGGTGCGGATGCGGTGGATGCGCGGGAAGCGCATCGCGATGCCCGATTTGTGGCGGCTCGACACATGGACCGAGTCGAACGCGACTTCGAGCACCATCGTCTTCTCCACCTCGCGGACCGGGCCAAAGCGCGCGGTCGTATGTTGGCGCACGAAGCGGTCGAGCAGCTTCAATTCGTCGTCGGTGATTCCCGAATACGCCTTGCCGACGGGTAGCAATTCGCCCTCCGGGGTCCAGCAGCCGAACGTATAATCGCTGTAGAACGACGAGCGCCGCCCGTTGCCGCGTTGCGCGTACATCATCACGCAATCGGCGGTCAGCGGCGCGCGTTTCCATTTGTACCACAGCCCGGTGCGCCGCCCCGCCACGTAAGGACTGTCGCGACGCTTGAGCATCACCCCCTCGATCGCCGCATCGCGCGACCCGGCGCGGATCTCGCCCAGATGCGCGAAGTCGCTTGCGTCGATCACCGCCGACAAGTCGAAGCGCGCGCGATCGAAGCGCGGCATCAGCGCCTCCAGCCTTGCGCGCCGCTCCACCCACGGGCTCGCGCGGAGATCTTCGCCGCCGTCGAACAGCACATCGTACAGCCGCACGAAGGCGGGATATTCCGCGAGCATCGCCGCCGTCACCGCCTTGCGCCCAAGCCGCTGCTGAAGCGCGTTGAAGCTTGCCGCGCCGCCGCCTTCTTCCAGCGCGCCACCCTGCACCTCGCCGCGCACGAGCAATTCACCGTCGAACACCCCGTCGACGCCGACCGCGCCGGCGATGTCGGGAAAGCTGCCCGTTACGTCGTCGCCGCCGCGCGAGAACAGCCGCACTTGGCCGGTCCCTTCGGCATCGGCGACGCGCACGATCTGCACGCGGATGCCGTCCCATTTCCACTCGGCGACATAGTCGGCGAGATCGACCGTCAGTTCTTCGAGCGGGTGCGCGAGCATGAACGCGCGAAACACCGGCGTATCGGCGGCGGTCGGCTGGCTCGCGCGCCCCTCGGCCCAGTCGAACAGCGCGGCATAAGGCGGCGCGATGCCGTGCCACACCTCTTCGACCGCATCGACGTCGAGGTCGAACGCCTGCGCGAGCGCGGTCTTGGCGAGCCGCGCGGTGACGCCGATGCGCAAGCCGCCGGTCGCCAGCTTCAACAGCGCGAACCGCTCATTCTCGTCCATCGCATCTAGCATCGCGGCAAGCGCGACGGGCGCCTCGACGCGACCGAGCGACTGGAGCTTTGCCACCACGTCGCCAAGCGACGGCGACGCGGCCGACGGCGCGGCGAAAAGCTCGGTCGGCCACAGCAGCGCGATCGTCTCCGCCGTATCGCCGACGTAATCGCGGCTCATGCGGTAGAGCAAGGGATCGACACGCGCCTCGATCAGGCCGCGCAGCACCGCAGGCTTGACGCCGGGCAGGTCGAGCTCGCCGGTCAGTGCGGCGAGCGCCCAGCCGCGATCGGGATCGGGCGTCGCGCGCAGATAATCGGCGATCAGCCGCAGCTTGGCGTTACGCGACCGCGTGTAAATCAACCGGTCGAGGAGTTGCGCGAACGCCTTCATCACCGCTTGATAGGCGCGAAAGGGAGCGTTCCCAACCCCGAGTCGTTTGCGCGTTGAACATGGTAGCGACGAGGACATAACGATGGACGACGCACGCATCTGGGCTTTCGAGGAAAGCCTGTGGAAGGCCGATTTCGAACATTACCGCGAATCGATCGCGAAGGACTGCCTGATGGTCGTGCCCGCGCCGCCGTTCGTACTGGCCGGTTACGATGCGATCGAGGCGGTCGCGAACACGCCGCGCTGGAGCGAGGTCGCGTTCAGCGACCAGCACGTTTCGCGCCCGCAGGAAGGGTTAATCGTCATCGCATACGGCGTCGCCGCGCGGCGTGACGGGGCCGACCCGTATGACGCGCACTGCACCTCGACCTACCAGCGATGCGGGCATGAAGATTGGCAAGTGGTGCAGCACCAGCAGACGCCCAGGCTCGCGCTCGGTTAACGCCCGAACGCGCGGTCGATCGCATCCGCCAGATCGTGGCGAAAACGCCGTGCGACCGCTGCGTCCTCGACCCCGTCGAAGCCGTGAATCGCGCCAGCGTAGCTGTGCATTTCGACGGGCACGCCGCTTGCGCCGAGACGCTGCGCATAGGCAAACGCCTCATCGATGAAGAGGTCGAGCGCACCGCAGCCGATCCAGGCGGGCGGCAGGTCGGACAGGTCGGCGGCAAGCGCGGCAGCATAATGTCCGGCGCGCGCGTCGTCGGCGGTATAATTTCCCCGCAGCGCCGCCCAACCGAACGCGTTGTGCGCGCGCGTCCACATCGTCTGCCCAACGTGCGGGCTGGAGCTGGGGCACGGGTCAAGCATCGGATAGATCAGCAGCTGCGCACAGGCGCGCGGACCCGCAGCATCACGCGCGCGCTGGACAAGCGAGGCGGCGAGGCCCCCGCCGGCACTCGCGCCCATCACCGCGATCCGTGCCGGGTCAATGCCAAGCGCGGCCGCATTGGCAAACGCCCAGCACAAGGCCGCGTGGCAATCGTCGATCGCGGCGGGAAAGGGATGCTCGGGTGCAAGACGATAGTCGACCGCAAGCACGACCGCCTCGTGCGCGACCGCACGCGCGCCATCCATGGCTTCGTTGGCGAATGCGCTGCCCATCACCATGCCGCCGCCGTGAAGGTAGAGCAGCGCGGGCGCGGTATCGCCAATTCCAGGCGGGCGGTGCAGGATGACGGGCACGTCGGGCGCGCCGCCCAGGCCAGGCGCGATGTGCAAGCGGCGCTCCGCCGGGCTCGGCCCCTTCGCGCGTCCTATCGCATCGGCGGCAGTACGCAACATCGGCAGTGTCTCTTCGTCGACCCGCAACCCGGCGTAGCTGTCGACCAGCGCGCGGAGTTCGGGGTCGACGGTCACGCCATCGTCGGGATGACGAAAGCGTTGCCGCCCGCGCCGCTGGTGTCGCCCCCGACATCGCTGTCCGGCCAGCGCTGCGTCACCGTCTTGGCCTTGGTCCAGAAGCGCACGCCTTCCATGCCGTGCTGGCCGATGTCGCCGAATGCGCTGCGCTTCCACCCGCCAAAGCTGTGATACGCGACGGGCACGGGTATCGGCACGTTGATGCCGACCATGCCAACGTCGACGCGCGCCGCGAATTCGCGCGCGGCATGGCCGTTGCGCGTAAAGATCGCGACGCCATTGCCATATTGATGCTCGCTCGGCAGCCGCAGCGCGGTCTCGAAGTCGGGCGCGCGCACGATCTGGAGCACGGGCCCGAAGATCTCCTCGCGGTAGCTTTCCATGCCCTGTGTCACATGGTCGAACAGCGACGGGCCGATGAAAAAGCCTCCCTCATGCCCTTGCAGCGCGAAGCCGCGCCCGTCGACGACGAGCTCGGCGCCTTCCGCGACGCCCTTCGCGATCCAGCCCTCGACGCGGGCTCGGTGCGCAGCATTGACGACGGGGCCATAGTCGGCGTCGGGATCGGTCGACACGCCGATGCGTAAGCGCGCGATCGCGGGCAGCAACGCCTCGCGCAGTTCGTTCGCGGTACGCTCGGT
>JAYTAR010000511.1:0-15097 GCA_043737455.1 Sphingomonadales bacterium
ATCGCCGCCGCGACCGACGATCCAACACGCGTCAGCGCCAAACGCGACCTTGCCTATTGGGCGACACGCCAGTCGACCGCACGCGTCGCCGAGCCCTCGGCAAAGGGGGTCATCGGCATCGGAACCAGCGTCACCTTTCGACTAAACGGGAAAGAGAGCATCATCGCCATCGTCGGCCATGACGAGGCCGATCGTGCCGAGGGACTCGTCGCTTTTACTGCGCCGCTCGTGAAAGCGATGATTGGGGCAGGCGCAGGTGAAGCGGTCGACTTCGCCGGGAACGAAGGAGCAATCGAGGTCATTAGCGTTCGACCGTCTTCAGTTCCAAGTTCTTGAGCAAGGAACTGCAGACCACGTCCTTCGGTTGACTGCGGCGAGTGGGCTGCGGAGTATTGTGATGAATCGTATCGATCTGACTGGATCACTCGCCTTCGGCACAATCGGCATTGTGCTGCTTCTGCTTGTCGTGTTGCTCCTTCGGTTTCTTCGTAAGCCGCAAAATCGTCATCCACTGCCCGATGGCGAGACCGTGAACGTGGCAAAACGCTTGGATGAAGCCAGCGTCGACGCTGCGGCTGGCAGCCCGGAGATCAGGTGATAGCGGCAAGTCCTAGCGCATAGCGGATAACCGTCAGGTCGCCGTAATGCACCGCCGCATGGGCAGTAGCGACGGTCTTGGGCTTGGCGTGATAGGCAATTCCCAAACCAGCTGCCGCGATCATCGGGATGTCGTTCGCACCATCTCCTATTGCGATCGTTGACGTGACCGGCAGATTGCCCGCGGCGGTTTCGTCAACGAGCACAGCGCGCTTGGTCGCAGCATCGACGATTGGCCCCAGCACATGGCCGGTCAAGACGCCACACTTTACTGCCAACATGTTCGCGACATAATGGTTGAAGCCAAGTGTTGCCGCAACACTCCGGGCAAAATGGGTGAACCCGCCCGATACCAACACCGCACGGCCTCCCGCCGCTTGGAATGCGCCAATGAGCGAACGTGCACCACCCATTGGTCGCACCCGCTCCGCGAGGCACTCCGCGATCGTCGCTTCGGATAAGCCCGCGAGCAATGCCACACGGCTGCGCAAAGCGTCGGCAAAGTCGATCTCGCCTCGCATTGCCGCTTCGGTGACAGCGGCAACTTCAGCTTTCAATCCTATGTAATCGGCTAATTCATCAATACATTCGACGGTGATCATCGTCGAATCCATGTCGGCAATGAGGAGACGGCGATGCCGATCCGCATCGACTTGGACAATGACGTCGATCGACGTATCGAACATCGTTTCCAGCGTCGTTCTTGCAGCCTGTCGGTTGCTCGCGAAGCGGATGTCGCAGGCTCTACCGTCAACGACAGCGCTCGCGCGACCGCTGACGGCATCGCATGCCGCCGAAATATCGCCCGCACTTAAGCTTTCGCTTGCTACCAGTGTCGCGATGAACACTTCGCTTCCCCCGGGCGAGATCCCGCCACTCGCGCTCATCGCAGGGCCGACTGCGAGCGGCAAGTCGGCGTTGGCATTGGCGCTCGCCGATCGCACGCCCGCGGTCATCATCAACGCCGATGCCATGCAGGTCTACGCCGACCTCAGCGTTGTGACCGCGCGCCCTACGCATGGCGAGATGACGCGCCATCCACACGCGCTCTTCGGATATGTCGATGGCGGAGAAGCGTGTTCGGCAGCTGCGTGGGCCGCCGATGCGCGTGCAGCCATCGCCGCAGCTCACGCCGTGGGCCGCTTGTCGATTCTGGTCGGTGGAAGCGGTCTTTATATTCGCACCTTGCTCGAGGGTATCGCACCCGTTCCCGCGATCGATGCCCAAGCGCGTTCAGCTGTGCGTGCGCTTCCCGTTGCAGATGCGTATGCGGCATTGATCCGCGAAGATCGCGTCGCGGCACTGCGGCTCGCCCCCGCCGACACGGCGCGCGTCGCGCGTGCCCTTGAAGTCGTTCGCTCGACGGGCAGATCACTCGTCGAATGGCAGCGCGCGCGCAGCGGCGGGATCGCCGAGACGATACGCCTCAGTCCGCTCGTTCTCGCACCTCCGCGCGCGGTACTGGCAGAACGGATCGATGCCCGGTTCGGCGTGATGGTGCGTGATGGGCAGGACGAAGTTGCGCAATTGCTCGCACGCCACCTTGACCCATGCCTGCCCGTCATGCGCGCGATCGGGGTCCGCGAGATCGGCGCACTGGTCAACCGCCATTACACTGCTTTGGAGGCGCAAGCGGCGGGTGCGTTGGCTTCACGACAATATGCGAAGCGTCAGATCACCTGGTTGGCCCGCCAGATGCCTGAAGCATGGCGGCGGTGGACCAACATGATTGATACCGCGGAAGCCAGGTATGACGCAACTTCATTACTCTTGAATGGGTTGACACGTTAGTTTCTTGCGTTATCGGGCGCCGTCTTGCGATACATGCTGCTTTGCAACAGAGGACGTGCGATGCCGACAGAACTGCCTGGAGCCGAAATACTGATTGAGGCGCTGACCGATCTCGGCGTCGAGGTCGTTTTCGGCTATCCCGGCGGCGCAGTGCTCCCGATCTATGACGCGCTGTTCAAGCAGAAGCGCATCCGGCACATCCTCGTGCGGCACGAGCAGGCGGCGGGCCACGCCGCGGAAGGCTATGCCCGTTCGACCGGAAAGCCCGGCGTCGTGCTCGTCACTTCGGGTCCCGGCGCGACCAACGTCATCACCGCGATCACCGATGCACTGATGGACTCGATCCCGATCGTCGTCATCACCGGGCAAGTGCCGACCGCGCTGATCGGCAGCGACGCCTTTCAAGAAGCCGACACTGTCGGCATCACGCGTCATTGCACCAAGCATAACTACCTCGTGAAGGACCCGGCGAAACTGGGGGACGTCATTCATGAAGCGTTTCACATTGCGACGTCGGGCCGCCCGGGCCCGGTCGTGGTGGACATTCCCAAGGACGTGCAGGTCGCGACCGCTCTCTATCGCAATCCGGGAAAGATCCAGCATCGCACCTACCGTCCCGCGTTGAAGGCTGATCCCAAATCGGTCGAGGCGCTGGTCGAGATGCTCGCCGCCGCCGAACGGCCGATCTTCTATACCGGCGGCGGCATCATCAATTCGGGGCCGGGCGCGAGCGCGATGCTGCGCGAATTGCAGCGACTGTGCGGGGCGCCAGTAACCTCGACGCTGATGGGCCTGGGCGCCTATCCCGCGAGCGGCCCTGCATGGCTGGGCATGCTGGGTATGCACGGCACTTATGAAGCCAATCTAGCGATGCACGGCGCCGATCTGATCGTGAACCTGGGCGCGCGCTTCGACGACCGCGTGACGGGAAGGCTCGACGCCTTCAGCCCGCGCTCCAAAAAAGTTCATGTCGACATCGATCGCAGCTCGATCAACAAGACCGTGCGCGTCGATCTGGCGGTCGTCGGCGATGTCGGGCGCGTGCTTGAAGATGCGGTAAAGCTGTGGCGGGCGCGGCAAGTGCCCAAGGCCGACCTGACCCCGTGGTGGGCACAGATCGATGCATGGCGCGCAAAGGACTCGCTCGGTTTCGCAAGTTCTGCGACCGAAATCATGCCGCAGCATGCGGTCCAACGGTTGTGCGAGGCAACACGTGCAAAAAGCCCGATCATCACGACCGAGGTTGGCCAGCATCAGATGTGGGCCGCGCAGTATTTCGGTTTCGAAAGCCCGAACAAGTGGCTGACTTCGGGCGGCCTCGGGACGATGGGCTATGGCCTGCCGGCCGCGATCGGCGCGCAGCTCGGCAATCCGAACGCGCTGGTCATCGATATCGCGGGCGAAGCGTCGATCCAAATGAACATCCAGGAACTGGCGACCGCGACGCAGTACCGGCTGCCGGTCAAGGTATTCGTGCTCAACAACGAATATATGGGTATGGTCCGCCAGTGGCAGGAACTGACCTATGAAAGCCGCTACGCGCACAGTTATTCGGAGTCTTTGCCCGACTTCGTAAAGCTGGCCGAGGCGTACGGGTGGAAAGGCATTCGCATCGAGCACCCCGATGACCTCGACGCTGGGATCGCGGCGATGCTCGCGCACGACGGGCCGGTGTTCGTCGACTGCATGGTAGCCAAACTTGCCAATTGCTTTCCGATGATCGCGAGTGGCGCGGCGCATAACGACATGATCCTGCAGGCCAACGAAGTGTCGGGCACGATGGACGACGAAGCGAAAGCGCTGGTTTAGATGCTCATCAAGACCGGCCCCATCGAGCGGCACACGCTCTCCGTTACCGTCGATAATGAAAGCGGCGTGCTGGCGCGGATTTCGGGCATGTTCTCGGCGCGCGGGTATAATATCGAGAGCTTGACCGTCGCCGACATCACCGCCGACGATGCGGTGTCGCGAATAACGATCGTGACCAGCGGCACGCCTGCGGTCATCGAGCAGGTGGTCGCACAGCTGGACCGGCTGGTGCCGGTGCACAAGGTCACCGACCTGACGATGCTGGGTGAACACATCGAGCGCGAACTCGCGCTGGTAAAGGTCGCCGGTGTCGGCGAGCACCGCATCGAGGCTTTGCGGCTGGCCGAAGTGTTTCGTGCGAACGTGGTCGACACGACGATCGGCAGCTTCGTGTTCGAGGTTACCGGTGCGAGTGGTAAGATCGACCGGTTCATTGCTTTGATGGGCGAGATCGGCTTGGTCGAGGTCGCGCGCACCGGCATTGTCGCGATGGCGCGGGGCAAAGCGGCGGTATGACGCTGTGCTCCTGCGAAAGCAGGAGCCTTGGAGACATAAACATTGATAGCGTCAGCAGGGCTCCTGCTTTCGCAGGAGCACAATGGGGACGAACAAAATGCGCGTGTATTACGACAGCGATGCCGATATCGGGATCATCAAGGGCAAGAAGGTCGCGATCGTCGGTTATGGCAGCCAAGGTCACGCGCATGCGCAGAACCTGAAGGATTCAGGCGTCGCCGAGGTCGCGGTGGCGCTGCGCGAAGGATCGGCGACGGCGGGCAAGGCGATCGACGCTGGCTTTCGCGTCCTGGCCAACAAGGATGCCGCTGCCTGGGCCGATGTCGTGATGATCCTTGCGCCCGACGAACATCAGGCAGCGATCTACGCCGACGATCTCCACGCTCATATGCGCGAAGGCGCGACGCTTGCCTTTGCGCACGGTCTGAACGTCCACTTCGGGCTGATCGAGCCGCGCGCCGACCTCGACGTCGTCATGATCGCGCCCAAGGGCCCGGGTCATACGGTGCGCAGCGAATATGTGCGCGGCGGCGGCGTGCCCTGCCTGATCGCGGTGCATCAGGACGCGAGCGGCAACGCGCACGACCTCGCGCTCGCTTATGCCTCGGCCGTCGGTGGCGGGCGCAGCGGCATCATCGAAACGAACTTCCGCGAAGAATGCGAAACCGACCTGTTCGGCGAGCAAGCGGTGCTGTGCGGCGGGCTGACGCACCTGATCCAAGCGGGGTTCGAGACGTTGACCGAGGCGGGCTATGCTCCCGAAATGGCGTATTTCGAATGCTTGCACGAGGTGAAGCTGATCGTCGACCTGATGTACGAAGGCGGCATCGCCAACATGCGCTATTCGATCAGCAATACCGCCGAATATGGCGACATCACCACGGGTCCGCGCATCATCACCGCCGAGACCAAGGCCGAGATGAAGCGCGTGCTTGCCGACATCCAGGGCGGACGGTTCGTGAGGAACTTCGTCCTCGACAATCGTGCCGGGAGCCCTGAGTTGAAGGCGTCGCGCAAAGCAGCCGCCGCGCACCCGATCGAAAAGGTCGGAGCCGAACTGCGCGCGATGATGCCGTGGATCGGCGCGAACAAGCTCGTCGACAAGGCGCGCAACTGATCCGTCACCCCCGCGAAGGCGGGGCCCAGCTTTTTCTACTTCGGTAACAAGGAGAAGCTGGATTCCCGCTTTCGCGGGAATGACGGTATAGGGGCAAAACGATCAATCGGAGACTCGACATGCGCGCACTTACTCTCCTCGTCATTCCCCTGCTCGTCGCGACACCGCTCGTCGCACAGATGGCCAAACCTGGATCGAAAAACCCGGCGGCGGTCACCGGCGGCAGCTACACCGTCGACCCCGGGCACACGCTGATCGGCTGGCGCGTCGACCATCTGGGGTTCAATGATTATTTCGGGATTTTCGGCGATGCGACCGGTACGCTCACGCTCGACCCGAAGAATTTGAACGCAGCAAAGGTCGACATCACGATCCCGGTGGCCAAGGTCACGACCGCGAGTGCCGGGTTGACGTCGCACATGCTGCGTCCCGGCAAGGACGGGGGCAAGCCGGACTTTTTCGGCGCAGCGCCTGCCGATGCTCGCTTTGTCTCGACCGCAGTCAAGGCGACCGGCATGAAGGCAACGATCACCGGCAACCTTACCCTGAACGGCGTGACCAAGCCGGTGGTGCTCGACGCCGAATTTGCGGGCGCAGGCAAGGCTCCGGCGATGATGGGTGGCAAGGAAAACGTCGGTTTTCATGCCAAGACGACGATCATGCGCAGCCAGTTCGGGGTCGGTTTCGGCATCCCCGTCGTGTCCGACGCGGTCGCGCTCGACATCACGGTTGCGTTTCAGAAATAGGGTTGCGGTAACCCGATTACGCAGCTTTGCGCACCACTCGCACGAAACTGCGAAACTGTGCGCGCATGTTGCGGTCGGTGACGCCTTCGGTAAGGCCGTCGATGCGCGCGATCAGCGCACCACGTCCGGCGTCGCCGACCTCTTCGCTCGCCATCGCCCAATGTCCGAATTGCGGCGTCTCGACGTTACGGTCGGCCAGGATGACCACCGCTCGGTGGCGGGGATCCTGGCCGATCCGCCGGAAAGTCTGGTCGACCGCGACCGCCTCACCCTCAAGCGTTTGCAGGAAGCGTTTGCCATCGAAGAGCAACAGACCGCTCAGGCCGTCGCGGGCATTGTTGCGGCGGGACACCGCCAAAATCGTGGCAAGGTCGATGAAAGCACCGGGAGCGATGCTGCTGACATAGGTTAGTTGACGCACGGCGGTTACTCTTCTTGTCGCGAGACGTGCGTAATGCGAACGCGTTAGCCCAGGTTATGCCAAGCTCGGTTTTGGCTCGACTTCTCCGCCGCTAATTGCGACGGACCCTTTCCATCTGAGCGCTGCGCCAGCGGCTTGCCAAACAGTTTCACAAGCGAGTGCCCTGCCCATGCTGCGCGACCCCTCCCGCAAATATCGGCCGTTTCCCGCGATCGATCTGCCCGACCGGCGATGGCCGTCGCGCACGATCACGCAGGCGCCGCGCTGGCTGTCGACCGATATGCGTGACGGCAATCAGGCGCTGATCGATCCGATGGATTCGGAAAAGAAGGCGCGCTTCTTCGACCTGCTCGTGCGGATCGGGATAAAGGAGATCGAGGTCGGCTTTCCGAGTGCGGGCGCGACCGAGTTCGACTTCATTGCCGGGCTGGTGCGCGAGGGCCGCATTCCCGACGACGTGACGGTACAGGTGCTAACGCAGGCGCGTCGCGACCTGATCGAAACGAGCTTTGCCAGCTTGGAGGGCGCGCCCACCGCGATCGTCCACCTCTACAATGCCGTCAGCCCGGCCTGGCGCAAGATCGTGTTCGGCATGGACCGGCCCGCGATCCGCCAGATCGCGATCGACGGCGCGATGATGCTGCGCGATCAGGCGGCGCGCTATCCCGCGACCGACTGGCGTTTCGAATACAGCCCCGAGACGTTCTCGACCGCCGAGCTCGACTTCAGCCTGGAGGTTTGTGTCGGCGTCATGGACGTGCTGCGCCCGACGCCAGACAAGCCGATCATCTTCAATCTGCCCGCGACCGTCGAATGCGCGACGGCCAACGTCTATGCCGACCAGATCGAATGGTTCGGGCGCAACATCCCGAACCGCGAGTCCGTCGTCATCTCGCTTCATACGCATAACGATCGTGGCACCGGCGTTGCCGCGACCGAGCTCGGGCTGATGGCGGGAGCCGACCGCGTCGAGGGCTGCCTGCTCGGCAACGGCGAGCGTACCGGCAACGTCGATCTCGTGACCGTCGCGCTGAACATGTATACGCAAGGGATCGACCCCGGGCTCGACTTTTCCGACATCGATGCGGTGCAAAAGACCGTCGAATATTGCACCGGCATCATGACGCACCCGCGCCAACCCTATGTCGGCGACCTCGTCTTCACCGCTTTCTCGGGTAGCCATCAGGACGCGATCAAAAAGGGGTTCGCCGCGCAGGAGGCGCGCAACGACGAACTTTGGGAAGTCCCCTATCTGCCGATCGACCCCGCCGATCTCGGGCGCAGCTACGAAGCCGTCATCCGCGTCAATTCGCAGAGCGGCAAGGGTGGCGTCGCCTGGGTGCTCGAAGCGGACAAGGGGCTGAAACTTCCCAAGCGGATGCAAGCCGATTTCAGTCGGCACGTCCAGGCGCTCGCCGATGCGGTCGGACGCGAGCTGAACGCCGCCGACATTTGGGGCGCGTTCGAGACGGCATATTTGCAGCCGGGCCGGTTCGCGCTGGGCGATTATGAAGAGACGCGTGCCTCGAACGGCGACCGCCTGTTCGCGGGCATGTTCACGATCGACGGTCAGGACCAGTCGGTTTCGGGGCGCGGCAACGGGCTGATCTCGTCGCTCGTCGCCGCGATCGCCGACCGCGGCGTCGCCCTCGACGTCATCGACTACAGCGAGCACACGCTGGGCGTGGGCAGCGACGCACAGGCAGCCGCCTATGTCGAATGCCGGACCGCGAGCGGCAAGTCGGTTTGGGGTGTCGGCATCGACGCCGATGTCGCGACCGCGAGCGTACGCGCGGTGCTGGGGGCGGCGAATCGGGCTTGAAGCTGCGCCCGACTTGTGCGGAACCGGGCAACGTCACTTCCGCCCGAACAATTTCTCGATGTCGGCATGCGCGAGCTTTACCCAGGTCGGGCGCCCGTGATTGCATTGCCCCGAGTGCGGCGTGACTTCCATCTCGCGCAGCAGCGCGTTCATTTCGGCGACCGACAGCACGCGCCCTGCCCTTACCGACCCATGGCACGCCATCGTCGCGGCGACATGGTCGAGGCGTTCCTTCAGGCTTAGCGCCTCACCAAAGGCGGCAAGCTCGTCGGCCAGATCGACGACCAGTGCGCGCACGTCGCGGGTGCCGAGGGGTGCGGGTACCGCGCGCACGAGCATGGCGGCGGGACCGAAGCGTTCGAGGTCGAGCCCAAAGGTAGCAAGCTCAGCCGCGGCGGCGTCGAGCCGATCGCACGCGGGCTCGTCCAGTTCGACGACCTCGGGCAGCAGCAGCGGTTGTGACGCCACGACGCCAGCGCTGCTCGCACGACGCATCCGTTCGAGGACGAGGCGCTCATGCGCGGCGTGCTGATCGACCAAAATGAGGCCGTCTTGGGCCTCGGCGACGATATACGTCGCGGCGACCTGCCCTCGCGCGACGCCCAGTGGGTGGGCGGTCACGGGGGCGGTAGCCGGTTCGGCGCGGGCGAGTGGATGCGTGGCGAAACCAAGACGAGCATCGCGCAACACCGTCTCCCCGGCGTAGGCCGGGGCCCAACCATCGTCGACTTCGCGTCCCACTGCAGCGGCTAGGCCCCGGCCTTCGCCGAGCAGACCATCACGCGTCCAGCTACCCAAGCTCGCGGCGCTTGGCCGCGGCTGGCTGCGATGTCCCGCCGCGTCGAGCGCCGCGCGCAAGCCCCCGACGATCAGTCCGCGGATCATGCCCGGATCACGGAAGCGCACTTCGGTCTTGGCGGGGTGAACGTTCACATCGACCTGATCGCACGGCACATCCAGGAACAGCGCGACGACCGCGTGCCGGTCGCGCGCCAGCATTTCGGCATAGGCACCGCGTACCGCGCCGACGAGCAGCCGATCCTTCACTGGCCGCCCGTTCACGAACAGATATTGATGATCGGCGATGCCGCGATTGAACGTCGGCAGCCCCGCGACGCCGCCCAGTCGCACCCTTTCGCGCAGGGCGTCGACCGCGACGCTGTTCGCCAAAAGCGCGCGATCGGTCAGCGCGGCGACGCGCGAGACTTGCGTTTCGGACTGAACGCTCAGCACGCGGCGCGCGTCATGATCGAGCGTGAAGCCGATATCGGGACGCGCCATTGCAAGCCGCTTCGTGACGTCGAGGCAGGCGGCGTATTCGCTCCGCTCGGAACGCAAAAACTTCGCGCGCGCGGGGACGCGTGCGAACAAATCGGTCACCCGCACGCGTGTTCCGGGCACGACCGCAGCGGGCGCGTCGCCGATCAGCTCGCCATTGTCGATCGTGCGCGACCACCCCTCCCCGCCCGGCACGCGGCTTTCGATCGTCAATCGCGCGACGCTCGCGATCGAGGGCAGCGCTTCGCCGCGAAAACCCATCGTCGCGACGTTTTCGATATCCTCGCCCGGCAGCTTGGAGGTCGCATGGCGTTCGAACGCGAGCGCGATATCGGCGCGTGCCATGCCGCAGCCGTCGTCGGTCACGTCGATGCCGCCGATGCCACCACGCGCAAGCGTGATCGCGATGCGCGTCGCGCCCGCATCGATCGCGTTTTCGACGAGCTCCTTGAGGGCCGCGGCGGGCCGTTCGACCACCTCGCCCGCCGCGATGCGGTTGACCAGATGCGGCGGCAGGCGGCGTATTGACATGCGCATCCTCCTAGACCAAGCGACGCCATCCCGCGACCCCGGCCCGCAAGCGGAACTTCTTCAACGTCGCTCGACGGGCCTTTTCGGCTGTGAGTCCGTATATTCCATGGCGAATCCCTTTTCCCGATTCTTCAAATTCATGTCGCACGACATGGCGATCGATCTCGGCACGGCGAACACGGTCGTGTATCTGCGTGGCCGCGGGATCGTGCTGAACGAGCCCTCTGTGGTCGCGATCGAGACGCTGAACGGCGTGAAGCGCGTTAAGGCCGTCGGCGACGATGCCAAGCTGATGATGGGCAAGACGCCAGGCAGCATCGAGGCGATCCGCCCGTTGCGCGATGGTGTCATTGCCGACATCGATGTCGCCGAACAGATGATCAAGCACTTCATTCATAAGGTCCACGGCGGCAAGGCGAGCATCTTTCGCGCGCCCGAAATCGTCATCTGCGTACCGTCAGGGTCGACCAGCGTTGAGCGTCGCGCGATCCGTGATGCCGCGTCGAACGCGGGTGCACGTCAAGTCTATCTGATCGAGGAGCCGATGGCCGCCGCGATCGGCGCCGACATGCCCGTTACCGAACCGATCGGGTCGATGGTTGTCGACATCGGCGGCGGGACGACCGAGGTCGCGGTGTTGTCGCTGCGCGGCGTCGCTTATTCGAACTCGGTGCGCGTCGGTGGCGACAAGATGGACGAAGCGATCGTCAGCTATGTCCGCCGCAATCACAATCTGCTGATCGGCGAAGGTACTGCCGAACGCATCAAGCAGGAAGTCGGCATCGCCAAGCCACCCGCCGACGGCATCGGTCTGACGATTCAGATTAAGGGCCGCGATCTGGTCAACGGCGTGCCCAAGGAGATATCGATCAATCAAGGCCAGATTGCCGAGGCGCTGTCTGAACCCGTTGGGCAGATCGTCGAGGGTGTCCGCATCGCGCTCGAGAATACCGCGCCCGAGCTTGCCGCCGACATCGTCGATCAGGGGATCGTCCTCACCGGCGGCGGCGCGCTTTTGCAAGGGCTCGATGAAGTGTTGCGTGACGAGACCGGCTTGCCCGTCACCGTCGCCGACGATCCGCTGACCTGCGTGGCGCTGGGCACGGGCCGCGCGCTCGAGGACCCGATGTATCGCGGCGTCCTCCAGACCGCATAGGGTTCCGCAACGATGGCGCCGCCCCCTTCCCGGCGCCCCGGATTTTCGCGGCGCGCGCAATATGGGCTTTTCGCAAGCTATGTCGTCGCGGTCGCGGGCGCGCTGTTCGCGCTGCTGCTCGCACTGACGCAACGCTTCGATCCGCAGGGTCATGCGGCGATCCAGGGCGTCCTCACCGACCTGACCATGCCGGTGTCGCGCGCTGCGCGCGAGGGCGTCGGGCTGGTCGCAGCGGGGATCGGCGGCATCGGGGCCTATGTCGACGCCGGCTCGAAGAACGCCGCGATGGCCGCCGAACTGCGCGCGAGCCGCGCCGCGCTAATCAAGGGACAGGCGATCGAACGCGAGAACCACCGCCTGCGACGGCTGGTCCGACTGGTCGAGACGCGACGCGACATCATTGCGACCGCGCCGCTGGTGGCGTCGACCGGTGCCAGCACGCGACGCTATGCGACGCTTTCGGCAGGCAGCAGCAGCGGCGTCGCGAGTGGGCAGCCGGTGCGCACGTCGGAAGGGCTGGTCGGGCGCATCGTCGCCGCGGGGCGGATCAGCGCGCGCGTCTTGCTCATCATCGACGGCGGGAATGTCGTGCCGGTACGGCGTGTGGGCGACGGCATGCCCGCGCTCGCAACGGGACGCGGCGATGGCAGGCTCGACATCCGCGCGCTCGAGGCGGGTTCAAACCCGTTCAAGGCGGGCGACCTGTTCGTGACATCGGGTGCGGGCGGAGTCTACCCGCCCGACGTACCCGTTGCGGTCGCGCGCTTCGTCAACCGCGAAACGGTGATTGCGCGCCCGTTGGCAGACCCCAACCGGCTCGACTTCGCGGTGGTCGAGCCGCCCTATGTGCCGCCAGCGCCCGACCTGCCACCGGTCGGCACGCCCTGATATGGCACCGCTGCGCCGCCGTTCGAGTTTCACGCCGCCACCCACCGCACTCGAGCGCCAGCTGGTGCCGATCGTGTCGACGATGCTCGCCGCGCTTTTCCCGATCGTGCCGCTCGTCGCCGAAGTGCCGCTACTGCCGCCGCTCGGGTTGCTCGTCTTCCTGGGTTGGCGGCTGCTGCGTCCCGAGGTGTGGCCGCTATGGATGGGGCTCCCGCTGGGGCTGTGGGACGATCTCGCGAGCGGTCAGCCGCTGGGGAGCGCGATGTTTGGCTGGACACTGGCGATGCTCGCGCTCGACCTGCTCGACCAGCGCCTCGGGTTTCGTACGCAGCTGCAGGATTGGGGCATTGCGGCACTGCTGGTTGCAGCTAATTTGCTGATCGCGCTGGCCTTTGTTCGCGTCGGCGGCGGCGCGACACCTGTTTTCATGCTGGTGCCGCAACTCGTGATTGCCGCGCTTGCGTGGCCCGTCGTGACGCGCACCTGTGCGGCGCTCGATCGCTGGCGGCGCGTGCGGTGAACTTCGACAGGCTCCTAGGCAAGCGCGCGGTTTCCGAAGCGCAAGCGCAGCTGAGCTTTTCGCGGCGCAGCTTCGTGCTCGGCGCGGCGCAGTTGGGCATCGGTGGCGTGCTTGCCGCGCGCATGGCGTGGCTGTCGATCGCAGAGAATGAGCGCTACCGGCTGCTTGCCGAGAGCAATCGCGTCAACCTGTCGCTCATACCACCCCGGCGTGGCTGGCTCGTCGACCGCAACGGCAAGCCGCTCGCGCTCAACCGCACGGTCTTCCGCGTGGACGTGGTACCCGACCGCTTGACCGATAAGGATGCGACGCTCGACGCACTCGTGCAACTGCTTCGGCTCAGCAGTGACGATCGTGATCGCATCGCCGAAGAGATCAAGCTCGCCGCGGGCTTCCAACCGGTCGAGGTGGCCGCCGATCTCGACTGGGAACGCTATGCCGCGCTGTCGATCCGCGCGACCGATCTGCCAGGCGTTTTTCCAACACAGGGATTCGCGCGCTATTATCCGAGCGGAGCGGCGGTCGGCCACCTGCTCGGCTATGTCGGGGCCGCAAGCGCCGAAGACTATGAAACGACCAAAGACCCGCTGATGATCACGCCGGGGTATAAGGTCGGCAAGCTGGGGGTCGAGAAGCAGCTCCAGCCCGTGCTCAAGGGGTTGCCCGGCGCACGGCGCAGCGAAGTGACGGCACGCGGCAAGCTGGTTCGCGAACTGGCGACGCGTCCCGATACCCCTGGGTCGACCGTGCGCATGACGATCGATGCCGAGCTCCAGGACTATGCCGCGCGTCGTCTGGGCGACAATTCAGGCGCGGTCGTGGTCATCGACACCGCGACCGGCGGGGTGGTGTGCTGTGCATCGATGCCCAGTTTCGACCCCAATGATTTCACCGACGGGATCGGCCGGGCCGAATGGGCGCGACTGTCGGGCGACGAACGTCTGCCGCTGGTGAACAAGACGCTGCAGTCGCTATACCCACCAGGATCGACGTTGAAGCCCGCCGCTGCGCTGGCGGCACTCGCCGCCGGCGTGAAGCCGACCGACACGGTCTTTTGTGGCGGGGGTTACCGCCTGGGCAATCGCGTGTTCCGCTGCCTGGGCCGCCACGGCACGGTCAACATGAAGCGAGCGATCGCCAAGAGTTGCAACACGTATTTCTACACGATCGGGCGGCGCATCGGCTATGACCGGATCGCGGCAATGGCGCGCGAGCTGGGGCTGGGCAGTGAATACGATCTGCCGGTCAGCTCGCAACGCTACGGGACGATTCCCGACAGCGCCTGGAAGCTGAAGAAATATCGCCAGACCTGGACCGATGCCGATACGTTGAACGCCACGATCGGTCAGGGATATGTTTCGGTCAGCCCATTCCAGCTCGCGGTCATGGCGGCACGGATCGCGTCCGGACGCAGCCTCGTTCCGCATCTCATCGGCAAGCCGCAGCCTGGAACGCCATTGTCGTGTACGCTCGAACATTTGGCAGTCGTGCGCGATGCCATGCGCGAGGTCGTCAATGGCGACGGTACCGCAGGGCGCAGCCGCCTGATGATACCCGGCATCGAGATGGGCGGAAAGACCGGCACGGCGCAGGTCAGGAGGATCGCAGGCTCGCAGCGCGGTCAATCGGGGACGTGGCGATATCGCGATCACGGGCTGTTCGTCTTTTTTGCGCCGACCGATGCGCCGCGCTACGCCGGTGCGGTCGTGATCGAGCACGGCATGGGCGGGGCGCGCGCTGCGGCTCCGGTCGCAAAGGACGTGATGACCTATTTGTTCGACGCCGTGAAGGCGACCGAGACGCTTTCAACGATGGAAGCGGGTTGGGGTGGCGACATCAAGACGCGCATGGCGCGCCAGTCGGCCGGCGCCGTTGCCAGTCCGACGATCGAGGCAGGCGACGCCT
>JAYTAR010000512.1:0-2460 GCA_043737455.1 Sphingomonadales bacterium
GATGTGACGCGCAAGCTGGGTGATGCGCGGTCGTAGGGGAGGCAATCCCACGCCGGAAACTGCAATATCTCAATCTCAGGCGCGAACCAGGCTGCAGCATCGGCGACGGCGCGCATCGCAGCATCGTCTGCGGCAATCAGGACGGCACGGGTGTCGGCGGCACGCGTCAGGTCGGCCATCAGCGACGGCAAGAACCCATCGGGCACACCCGCCAGCGTCAGCGGAGACTGCGCCGCTTTGATCCGTGAAATGTCTGTCATCCAGAAATCGGAATATAGTCGAGCCGCTGCATTGCGGTCATCATCGGCCCCGACGCGCGTTGTGGCGCTGGCTTGTTGCCGATGGCCCATGCCATGATGTCAACGTCCTCCTCGTCCATCAGGCTTTCGTACCAGGCAATTTCCTCGTCGTTCCAGCCGCTCGAAAACCGGTCGTAGAAACCCCCGACCATCAAGTCGGCCTCTTTGGTGCCGCGATGCCAGCTGCGAAAGCGCAGGCGTTTCAAGCGGGTTTCGCGGTCCACGATATTCTCCAATGCAAAACACCCCCCGCGACAAACGCGGGGGGGTTGGTTAGAGTTGCTCCTAACCATGCGACCCGACCTTCTCAATCCGCTATTTGCCGAAATCGAAGTGCTCAAGGGCGTGGGCGCTGTGCTCGCCAAGCCGCTTGCGCGACTGGGTCTTGCGCGGGTGGTTGACGTGCTGTTCCATTTGCCAACCGGATCGGTTGAACGGACGCGCGTCGAGCGGCTGGATGAGGCGACGCCGGGAACGCAGATAGGTATCGTCGTAACGCCGGTCGAGTATAAGCAGGGCGGCCAGCGCGGGCCGCTGCGCGTGCAAGCTGTGGATAGCGCGGGTGATTATCTGAGCCTGACCTATTTCGGCGGACACACTGGCTATGCGCGCAAGCTGCTGCCGCTGGGTGAGCCTAAACTGGTAACCGGCAAGCTGGAACTTTACGGTCAGGAGCGGCAGATGGTTCATCCTGATCAGGTCCTCGATCCAGGCGATCCTGTGGTTTTGAAGGAAGCGATTTATCCGCTTTCGGAAGGACTGACGACTCGGCGGCTGGGGCAGTTGGCAGAACAGGCAATTGCGCGCGCGCCGACGCTACCCGAATGGATCGAACCGAGTTTGCTCGGCGCACGCGGCTGGGCGTCATGGCGCGAAGCGGTAACGACGGCTCACGCCACACCTGAGGACGCAAAGGTTCGCGAGCGGCTGGCATACGACGAAGTATTCGCAAACCAGCTTGCGCTCCTGCTCGTCCGTGCGTCGTCGCGGCGACGGCGGGGAACGCCGCTGACCGGTGACGGGCGGCACCGCGGCGCATTGCGACTGCCCTATTCGCTTACTAACGCACAGCAGCGGACGATTGGCGAGATTGAGGGCGACATGGCGCAGGCGACGCCGATGGTGCGGCTGCTGCAGGGTGACGTCGGATCGGGCAAGACGTTAGTCGCACTGCACGCGTTGTTGATCGCGGTGGAAGCGGGCGCACAAGGAGCGTTGCTTGCACCGACCGAAATTCTTGCGCGCCAGCATTTCGACAGCCTGTCGCGGTTGCTCGCCGGTGTCGATGTGAGCGTTGCGATCCTGACCGGTCGTGACAAGGGGCGCGTGCGCGAGGCGACGTTGATGGGACTTGCCGATGGCAGCATCGACATCCTCATCGGGACGCACGCAATTTTTCAGGAGGCGGTGACTTACAAGCGTCTTGGTCTTGCCGTTGTCGATGAGCAACACAGGTTCGGCGTGTCGCAGCGATTGTTACTGACGAGCAAATCGGAAACTCCGCCGCACCTGCTGGCGATGACTGCGACGCCGATCCCGCGCACGCTGACGCTGACCAACTATGGTGAAATGGACGTCAGCCGCATCGACGAGATGCCGCCGGGGCGAACGCCGGTCGAAACGCGGGTGATCTCATCCGAACGGATCGACGAAGTTGTGGAGGGGCTGGAGCGACATGTTGCGTCAGGAAAGCAGGCGTTCTGGGTTTGCCCGCTGGTCGAAGAAAATGAGCTGGCTGACCGCGCGGCCGCAGAAGCGCGCGCAGTTTCGCTCAGGGCACGGTTCGGAGACTCCGTCGGTCTCGTCCACGGACGGATGAAGGGCCCGGAAAAGGATGCCGTCATGCAGGCGTTCGCGGGCGGGGCGCTGAAAGTTCTCGTCGCGACAACCGTCATCGAAGTCGGCGTCGATGTGCCCAATGCGTCGCTGATTGTCGTCGAGGACGCTGAACGCTTTGGGCTAGCACAACTACATCAGCTGCGCGGGCGGGTAGGGCGAGGTGCCGAACGGTCGGTTTGCCTGCTGCTGCGCGGCAATAGCCTCAGCGAAACCGCACGCGCGCGCCTTGCCCTGATGCGCGAGACCAATGACGGCTTTCGCATTGCAGAGGAGGACCTGCGCCTGCGCGGTGGTGGCGAAGTGCTCGGCACCAAGCAGTCGG
>JAYTAR010000513.1:0-6162 GCA_043737455.1 Sphingomonadales bacterium
TGCGGCCATCGACCATCGCCGCTGCACCGTCGAGCGACAGCGCGAGCTTGAGCGTGACGTGCGGCCGTCCGTGCCGCTGGCGCATCAGGAATCCGGCCAATGCACGCTCCGCGCCGACCGCGCCCGGACCGACCATGACCGCAATTCCAGCATCGCGAAGCCGGGCAAACCCCTTGCCATCGACCGCTGGAAACGGATCGCCAGTCGCCGCCACCACACGTGCGATTCCGGCGGCGATTAGTTCGGCTGCGCAGGCGGGCCCGCGCCCCGACACGGCGCAGGGTTCGAGCGTGACGTAGGCCGTTGCTCCGCGTGCCCCGTCGCCCGCCTGCGCCAATGCCATCGCCTCGGCATGCGGGCGGCCCGCAGGCTGGGTCCAGCCGCGCCCGACGACGCGATCGTCACGTACGAGGACACAGCCGACGCAAGGATTCGGCCAGGTCCGCCCGCGGCCACGCTCGCTAAGCGCCAGCGCGGCGTTTATCCAGCGCGAATCGGACCCGTTCGGCTCAATCGAGGCCAAGCTGCTTGGCCAGTCTGGCAAATTCCAACCGTCGCTTCTCGATGGCGTCGGCTTGCGCCTTGCGTGCGGCACGCTCGCCCGGCAAATCTCTGGCGAGCCGTGCTTTCACATCGGCATCGCTGCGGTTGGCGGGCCACTGTTCCATATAGACGATATCGGGCTCGCGCCACGTCGGTTGCGGCGTGAACGTGACGTAAAACCCCATTCCGCACAGCGCAGTCGCCGCACCTGCGAGCGCGAGATAGACGATACGGTGCCGCTGACGACTCCCGAGGAACTGGCGCAGGTCGGTCAGCGCGCGGCGCGGGTGGACAAAGGGGGGCAGCGCCATCGTGCGCAGATAGCGACTTTGCCCCTGAGCCGCCAGCCGCCGCGTCAGCGATCGATAACGAAACGGACCGTCTTGGTGAGCGAGCCGACGACGGGCACGCCGTCGCGAGTCGCGGGGCTGAAACGCCAGTGACGCAATGCCCAGTCGCGCGTTGCGGCGAAGAACCCTGGATCGTCTGCGCGCACCAACGTGACGTCGACGACGCGACCGTCGATGCCGATCTTGAGCGTTACCGTCACCGCCCCTTCGACCTCGGCACGTTGCAGTGCGGGCGGGTAGGGTGGCTGGAGGTCGCGTGTTGCGCGCAAGTCGAGCGATGCCGCGACCAGGACCGGCTCGGGTGTCGCCGCTTCGATCGGAACGCCGACGCCGCTGCCATTGCCGAGCTCGATCGGCTGGAGCGGAGCGAGGCCAGGCCAGGCCGGTGCCGTCGGTGCGATGCTCGTCGCGGTCGATCGGGTCGGCTCGGCGGATGCAGGATCGGCGGCGCGTGGCGCCGGTTTGCGCACGTCGGTACGCGGGATCGGCGGTGCGGGTGGCGGCGGTGCTGCAGTGATCGTATCGATCGGCAGATAAGTGATGACGTCCCCGACAATGCCCGGATTATAGGCGAACAGTCCCACCACCGCGAGCGCATGAAGCGCGATCGTGGTGGTTAGCGCGGCGCGGTTTGGGCGAGTTTGGTTGAGATAGCCATTGGCGTGCATGACATCCTCCTGTGCGAAGCGACGTCGAAGCGCGCCGCTTCATCAGCAACAAAGCTATACCGCTACGGAATGCGTGCAAGTGGTTTTATCGCCAGTCGCTCGAGCGCGGCTGCACGCCCGATCAGCGGGAGCAGCGTCGCCATGTCGGGGCCGTGGTCGCGGCCCGTGAACGCTCGCCTTAACGGCAGGAACAAGGCCTTACCGCTGCGTCCGGTCGCTTCCTTCAGCGCGGAGGTCAGCGCGTGCCATGGGTCGTGCGACCAGTCGATCTGCCCAGCGATGTCATGCGCCGTCGTCAGATAATCGGCGTCGGCGGGGTTGGCGTCGATCGCGACCGGTCCCGTCACCAACCGCCACAGATCGGCAGCATCGGCGATCGTCGTGACGTTCGGGCGGATCGCATCCCACCCTGCGGCATCGATTCCGTGCGGCAGGCGATCCGCCACTGCCGCGAACGGCGTCACGTGAAGCATGCGCGCATTGAGCGCGGTTAGTTCGGCGAGGTCGAAACGTGCGGGGGCACGCCCGAACCGCGCAAAGTCGATCCCTGCGATTAGCGGCGCTCGGTCGATAACCGGCTCGACCGGATCGCTGGTGCCCAGCCGCGCGAGCAGGGCCGCGAGTGCGAGTGGCTCGATGCCCTCGCCACGCAACGCGTCGCAGTCGAGGCTGCCCAGCCGCTTCGACAGCTTGCCCTCGTTGCCCGTTAGCAGTGCCTCGTGCGCAAAGGCAGGCGGCGCTCTCTCCAGCGCGTCGAACATCTGGAGTTGCGTCGCGGTGTTTGAGACATGGTCCTCGCCGCGAACCACATGCGTGATACCCAGGTCGATATCGTCGATGACGCTGGGCAACAGATAAAGCCACGATCCGTCGGCGCGGCGCACGACCGGATCGGACAATAAAGCGGGATCGAAACGCTGCTCGCCGCGGATCAGGTCATGCCAGACGATCGGCACGTCATGGTCGAGCCGGAACCGCCAGTGCGGCGCACGGCCCTCGGGCGGGGGCTCGCGCAAAGCAGCGCGGTCGTAGATCGGCGGCAGGCCGCGCCCGAGCGCGACCTTGCGCTTCAGATCGAGCTCTTGCGGTGTTTCGTACGCGGGATAGACGCGGCCCGACGCCCTCAAGCTTGCAAATTGGGCCTCGTACAAGTCGCTGCGCGCCGACTGTCGTACCTCGGCATCGCGTGTCAGCCTGAACCAATCGAGATCGGCGCGGATCGCGTCAACGAAGCCTTCGGTCGACCGCTCGGCGTCGGTATCGTCGATGCGCAGCACGAAGCGGCCGTCATGCTTCCTAGCCCAAAGCCAGCAATGCAGCGCGGTACGCAGATTGCCGACATGCAATCGCCCGGTCGGCGAGGGGGCGAAGCGAGTGATCGTCATGCGTTTGGATTGACCATTTATTGGCCAAAAGATTAGCCAGTCTTGCGAAGGGCGTCTAGTTTTTTGCCCCTGCGTCGATCACCGACACCAGTTCGTGCGCCGCATGCACGCTTTGACAGCGGGCAAGCGCTGACTAAACGCAGGGCCGCCAGGGAGAGCGCGATGAAACTGCTGACCGGAAACGCCAATTTGCCGCTGGCGCGCGACGTCGCTGCATACATCGGCACGCCGCTGACGCGGGCAAGCGTGCGCCGCTTCGCCGACGAGGAGGTGTTCGTCGAGGTCCATGAAAACGTTCGCGGCGAGGACGTTTTCGTCCTGCAATCGACGGGATTTCCCGCGAACGACAATCTGATGGAGCTGCTGATCTGTATCGATGCGCTCAAACGCGCGTCGGCAAAGCGCATCACCGCTGTCGTTCCCTATTTCGGCTATGCGCGGCAGGATCGCAAACCCGGACCCCGCACGCCGATTTCAGCGAAGCTCGTCGCCAACATGATTACCGTTGCCGGGGCACACCGCGTGCTGTCGGTCGACCTGCACGCGGGACAGATTCAGGGATTCTTCGACATCCCGACCGACAATCTGTTCGCCGCACCGGTGATGGCGGCGGACATTCAGGCACGCTTTCCTACCGACAATCTGATGGTCGTCTCACCCGACGTGGGTGGCGTCGTGCGCGCGCGCGCCCTCGCCAAACGCCTGTCGAACGCACCGCTGGCGATCGTCGACAAGCGACGCGAAAAGCCCGGCGAGTCCGAGGTAATGAACATCATCGGCGACGTGCGCGGACGGTTCTGCGTGCTGATCGACGACATCGTCGATTCAGCGGGCACATTGTGCAACGCGGCCAAGGCGCTGTGCGACGCAGGCGCGTCGGGCGTGGTCGCCTATGTCACGCACGGCGTACTGTCGGGCGGCGCGGTGGCGCGGGTCGAAGGGTCGGCGCTGACCGAATTGATCGTCACCGATACGATACAGCCCCCCGACGCCGCGCACGGGGCGAGTAATATCCGCCTCCTGACCATTGCGCCGCTGCTCGGCGAGGCGATCAAGCGCATCGCCGACGAAAGCAGCGTGTCGTCGCTGTTTGATTGATGCGCGATGCCGACATTGCGCTTGCGTCGCGTCTGGCCGACGTCGCGGGTGCAGCAATCCGACCGTTTTTCCGTGCTCCTTTCACGTCCGAGACAAAGGCCGATGCGTCGCCCGTTACCGAGGCGGACCGCGCCGCCGAAGCGGCGATGCGGCGGCTGATCGAGGCGGAATGTCCACGCGACGGTATCATCGGTGAGGAATATGGCGAGAAGCCGGGTACGACCGGTCGCGTCTGGGTGCTCGACCCGATCGACGGGACGCGCAGCTTCATGGCGGGACGAGCGATCTTTGGCACGCTGGCCGCACTGCTGCAGGACGGTTGGCCGGTGTTGGGCGTCATCGATCAGCCGATCGCGCGCGAACGCTGGATCGGCGCAGCGGGGAAACCGACCACGCTGAACCAGGTGCCCGTCCGGACGCGGCGCTGTCGCGAACTCCGAGGCGCGACGCTTGCCACCACCAGTCCGCATCTGTTCAGCGAAGTCGAAGGCGCGGCATTCCTGAAGCTGGTCGCCGCGGTAGCACCTGACGCACGCCAAGGCCCCGTCTACGGCGGCGACTGCTACAATTACGCCTTGCTCGCTGCTGGCACCGTCGATCTCGTCGTCGAGGCGGGATTGAAGTTGCATGATTTCGCCGCGCTGGTGCCCGTCGTCGAAGGGGCGGGCGGCCTGATGTGCGATTGGCTGGGACATCCCCTGAACGCCGACAGTTGCGGCGATGTGATTGCGCTTGGCGATCCGGCACGGCTCGAGGATGTGCTGGGCGCGCTGACGGCCTAGAAGATGCCGAGAAATTTCTTGCGCTGCGGCTTGGCGCCGTCCTCGGCCTTCGACGTCGTGCCACGCCCGACATCGTCACGCGGCCGGCCTTTCGAGTCACGCTGGGCCACTGCGCGCGCGCCCGAAAGCACCGGGCCGCATTGTGTCGATTTGGCATCGCCGACGTCGACGAAAGCGAGCACCCCGGCCAGCGGCGTCGCGAACACGGCAAGCCCCAGCCCTATGCCCGCGCGTCCGACCAGTTCCGGGCTGATGATCTGGACGCCGGGCTTGGCGAAGCTACCCTTCACGCCGATCGGCGACTGAGCACTGAACAGACTGAACGTCTTGGCATCGGCGCGTACCGCCAGGTCGAGACTCTCGTCGCGGAAGGAAAAGCCGCCGCGTCCGACGATGACGTTCTTGCGCGTGTCGACCACGATCGGATCGGCGGCGGCGATGCCATTGCGCACGGTAAAGCCGGCGAGCCCGCAGTTGATCTGGACCGGATCCTTCAATTCTTTGCCGATCAGCTTTTGCACGTACGTGCCGATATCGAGTTCGGAGAGTTGGACGTTGCGCGTCCAGAACGTGCCGCGTGGCAGGATGATCGCGATGCGGCCGTTCGACGAAGCAAGCGATCGGCGCACCGAATCCCCCGATCCCGTCATCTGGATGCGCGCCTTGACGGTGCCCGTCGTACCCGCCTGATCGGTGCCGAACTGGGCCAGCAAGCGTCCGAGCGGCGTCGGCGACAAGCGGACATCGTAGCGCGTGAACACCGGCTGGCGGCGCGCATCGATCGAGATGTCCGACCAAAGCTTTCCGCCAGCGACATCGAAAGTAAGCGGCGTCAGGAGCAACAGGCTGCGGTCGAGCTTGAGCGTCAGCACAACATTGGAGATCGGCAGATTGGGCGCGCGGATCGTCGCGACGCGGTAGCGGACATCGGCGTCGAACCGCTTGATCGCGTCGATGCGGAGCGGTGCGTCGGGAAGCAGCCGCGTTCGGCCGCCAGCCACCGTTGCGACCTGCCCGCGGGCCAGCGCAACGGGATCATAGCCGATGAACGGCCCGGCATCGATGATGTCGAGTTTGCGAGTCCGCAGATCGGCGTCGAAGTGGAGCCGCTCCCCAGGCATCGTCACGGTCAATGCGCCCGCCAAGTCCGACGCTCCGAACCGACCCGCAATTTGTGTCAGCTTCCACGCACCGCCCTGCTTGGTCATGTTCGACGTCACCCGGTAAGTCCGCGTGTCGGGCGTCGTCGCGCCGAGGAATTCCATCAGCCGCGCGATATTGTCGCCGCGCGCAACTAGTTTCAGATCGGCCCCCTCGATGATCGTGGCACCAGGCA
>JAYTAR010000514.1:0-2437 GCA_043737455.1 Sphingomonadales bacterium
GCCCTAGTTTTCGTGTGCTTTGCCAACGTCCATCAGCACCGTCCAAAGGTGCTGGTTTATGTCTTTTCTTCGGATGTCGATCTCGTTCAGCGAGACGCAAGCCCATCAAGTCGATCAGCTTTGCGCGCTCCGCGGCATGACGCGATCGCGATTCGTTCGCGACGCGATCGAAGTCTATCTCGCTCAGCAGAGCGCGCGAACCGCGAGCCTCGAGCGTATCGCGATGACCAGCGAATTTACCCAGGTCGCGGTCGATATCATGATCAGCGAACAGATGCCCGAGCGACGCGAGGACATCCTTGCAACGGTTCAGGATCGCATGGAGAAATACCATGCGTAGTTTGGGGCGTAGTGCGGGCCGATCCAACCTCCGGCACGGTCGCGAGAATCTGCCGCTGAAGCATCATTCGGCACGCGGCAAGCCACCCAGAAACTCAGGCAATTTTACGAGAGGCGGACAGCTCGTAACACATGAATGGCTGATGTTTCTGGGGGCGGCCAAGATTCCGCTGATGATATGGCTGATCGTCGTCGTGATCGCCTACTGGATCATCATGTTCAGCGTCATGGGCGAGCACGAGATCCAGCTCGTAAGCTGGCGGCTCTATTCGGGTGTGTGGACCTGGATGGAATTCAACCCGTTCAAGCCAATGAACATCGTCTTGACCGACGATAGCACGCGGCAGGTTCCGATCGGCTACATCCCCCATGTTCCCGACGTCCAGATCGCGACGGGCAAAGCGCTCAACGCACTCGTCGGATCGCTCTTTGGCGGAACGCTGATTGCGCTCCCAGCGGCGGCCTGGTTCATCGGCTATGCGAACCGGCAGGGCGGCGATATTCTCGACGAACGCCATGAACGTGGTGCCCTGCTCGTCGATCGCGACATTCTGGTCGATGACGTGCTCGCACACAATCGGCAGCAGTTCGAAACGCAGGCAGCCAAACTGTTCCGCGACCTGAAGCCTAAAGACGTCAGCGCGCTACCTTTCTCGGTGCGCAAGGCGGCGGGTTTGCACCACCCCTATTCGCTCGGCGGCATTCCCTATCCCTACGGCCTCGAGCAGAGCCATACGATCGTCATCGGGACGACGGGCTCGGGCAAGACGACACAGCTTAAAAGCCTCGTTGCCGAGATGCGCAAGCGCGGCGATAGCGCCGTCGTCTTCGACCTGACGGGTTCGTTCATCGAGAGCTTCTACGATGCGAAAACCGACTGGATCTTAAACCCCGGCGATGCGCGCTGCCCGTGCTGGTCGGTGTTCGAGGATTGTACGACCGAGGCCGAATTCACCGCCGCCGCCCAAGCACTGATTCCGCACGATGGCGGCGGGTCGGACCCGTTCTGGATCGTGTCGGCGCGGCTGCTGTTCGTGCAGATGTGTCTGAAGCTCAAGGAATATGGGCTGACCACAAATCAGGCGCTTGCCGACAATCTTATCAAGACCGATTTGAAGCGGCTGCACAAGATCCTTTTGAACACGTCGGCCTCGCCACTGACGTCGCCCGATGCCGCGAAAATGGCCGAGTCGATCCGCTCGGTTTATGTCGCCAACGCCAATGCGCTGAGCGCCATTCCGCAGGACGGCGAATTCTTCTCGATCCGTGAATGGGTGCTAAGCGAGAAGAAGCCCGGCAGCATATTGTTCGTGAGCGCGCGCTATGTTGATCTGGCGCTCTACAAGACGCTGCTTACGCTGTTCCTCGACATCGCGGTCAACACGCTGATGACGCTGCCACGCACGCAAGCATTGCGCACCTGGTATATGTTTGACGAGCTGGGCGCATTGCACCGGCTGCCAGCGATCGAGAACGGTCTCCAGACCGCGCGCGGGTTCGGCGGGGCGATGGTGCTCGGGCTGCACTCGTTCGCGCGCCTGCAGGCCGTCTACGGTCGCGAGGGAGCCGAGAACATGGCGAGCCTCACAGGTTCCAAACTAATCCTCAAAACGGGCGACCGTAAGACCGCCGAGACGTGCGCCGAATTCATCGGGCACCGCGAAGTCCGGCAGATGGACGAGGCGTATAGCTACGGCAACAATCCGCTGCGCGACGGGGCGACGATCACGCCCAAGAAAGAAATCGCGCCGCTCGTCATTCCCGACGATATCACGAACCTTCCGTCGCTTCACGGTTTCGTCAAATTTCCCGATGGCTTCCCCGCGGCACGCGTCGAACTCAAATGGACCGCCTATCCCGACGTCGCACGTGGATTCGAGCCACGGACACCGCCGCCCGATCGGCCGCGCGATGCCGGCAACCCGCTCGGCCAACCCGACAAGCCGAAGCCGAGTGGCGGCGACGGCGGTGGTCCTGAAGACCAGGCCACGGCTCCTGAGCGCGAGCGTGATACGACTGTCGACGGGTCGGTCCGCAATGCCTTCGAGCGGCGCGAATTGTCGGCAAGGGCAGCCAATGCGCTTGCCAAGCTCGGCGA
>JAYTAR010000515.1:0-6112 GCA_043737455.1 Sphingomonadales bacterium
AACATCGCTTTCGACCTCACGCAGGCGGAAGCGCCGGACGTGCGCCATGATCTGCCGAACGAGCGCCTCGCCCGCGGGATCGGCGACCACCCAGTCGAAGAAATCGCTTTCGACCGCGCCGCCGATGCCCGCCGCCGTGAACGCCTCGCCTGACAGCATCCGCTTCGGGTCGTCCTCGGGCAGGTCCATGACCGCAAGCGCGATGCATTTGGCGACAATGACGAGGTAGCTGTGCTGAAACCACAGTGCGTCGCCCTCGACCTCGCGCCCGTAGACGAGCTTGAGCAGGTCCGCCCACAGCTGGCGCTTCAACGCTTCGGTCGGACTGTGCTGCAACCGATCCCAAAGCGAGCGCAGCTCGCGGTCGACACGGGTGTAGGCGATCGAGTCCTGACCCAGCTCGGCGCGGATTGTCATCGGATCGGGCGGCAACGACGATTTGAGCGCGAGCACGCCGTCGAGCCAGGCCAGGAACGCGTCGCCCTTGTCGGGGTCGAGCTGGATTTCCTTGACCTTGCGCAATTTGCCGTCGGTCAGGTCGAACACTGCCCAGCGTCGCCCGTCGGACGCGATGCCGACGAAGGGCTCGCCATATTCACGTTCGCGATCGGCAAGATAGTCGGGCATGCGCCGCTCGACATCGACCATCTCGTTGTCGAGGTTGCGCTTGGCCTCAAACACGGTGCGCCCGATCAGCGCATCCAATCTGCCGGCGATGACCGGCGCGCGGACTTCGAAATTCAACGCCGCCAGCTCGATGCCGAATTCTTCGACCAGTAAAGATCGGAAATCGGCCTTGACCTCGTCATGACCGGGTCGCGATGCGAGATGGCGAAGTATGTCCTGCGTAGCCATGCCGCAGCTATGGCCAGTCTTTGGCAAGGCGCAACTCCATAGCCCTCTCTTGCCTTCGCGGGAGAGGGTTGAGGGAGGGATTCTTGCTAGGCTGCTGGGAGTTTAGAAGGCGGGAAGGCGCTCACAACCCTCTCCCGCGAAGGCGAGAGAGGGGGAAAAATGGAAAGCTGCGTCCCCTACGCCGCCACCTTCGCCCTTGACGCGCGCTTGCGCTCGTTCGGGTCGAGGTAGCGCTTCCTCAACCGGATCGATTTCGGCGTCACCTCGACCAGCTCGTCGTCGTCGATGTACGCGATCGCCTGTTCGAGCGTCATGCGCTTGGGTGGTGTCAGCCGGATCGCGTCGTCCTTGCCGCCCGAGGCGCGGAAGTTGGTCAGCTGCTTGGTCTTCATCGGGTTGACTTCGAGGTCGTCGGGCTTGGCGTTCTCGCCGACGATCATGCCTTCGTAAAGCACCTCCTGATGCGCAACGAAGAGAATACCGCGCTCTTCGAGCGGCCCCAGCGCATAGCTGTTCGCCTCGCCCGCGCCGTTCGAGATCAGGACGCCGTTCTTGCGCCCCTCGATGCGGCCCTTGTGCGGCCCATATTTCTCGAACAGCCGGTTCATGATGCCGGTACCGCGCGTGTCCGACAGGAACTCGCCGTGATAGCCGATCATGCCACGCGACGGCGCGCTGAACGTCAGGCGCGACTTGCCGCCGCCTGACGGGCGCAGGTCGGTCAGCTCGGCTTTGCGGATGTTCATCTTTTCGACGACGGTTCCCGAATAATCCTCGTCGACGTCGATGATGACGGTCTCGTACGGCTCGGTCGGCTTGCCGGTTTCGTCCTCGCTGAACAGAACGCGCGGACGTGAGATGCCCAGCTCGAACCCTTCGCGCCGCATCGTCTCGATCAGCACGCCGAGCTGAAGCTCGCCGCGGCCCGCGACTTCGAAGCTGTCCTTGTCGGCGGCTTCGGTCACCTTGATCGCGACGTTGCTCTCGCCCTCGCGCAGCAGCCGGTCGCGGATCATGCGGCTCGTCACCTTGCTGCCCTCGCGTCCCGCCATCGGGCTGTCGTTGACCGCAAAGCGCATCGATAGCGTCGGCGGATCGATCGGCTGCGCGTGCAGCGGTTCGCTGACGCTGGGGTCGCAGATTGTGTTGGCAACGGTCGCGACGGTCAGCCCGGCGATCGAGATGATATCGCCCGCATTCGCCTCGTCGACCGGGACGCGCTCGAGCCCGCGGAACGCCATGATCTTCGAGGCGCGGCCGGTCTCGACCACCTTGCCTACGGGATCGAGCGCGTGGATCGCCATGTTGGTCTTCACCGAGCCGCTGAACACCAGGCCGGTCAGAATGCGACCGACGAAGGCATCGCGGTCGAGCAGGGTAACCAGGAACTTGAACGGCCCGTCGGGGTCGGCCTTGGGCGCGGGCACGTGCTCGACGATCTTTTCGAACAAGGGCGCCAGCGTCCCCTCGCGAAGGTCGGGGTCGGCGTTGGCGTAACCGTTGCGCCCCGACGCATAGAGCACCGGGAAGTCGAGCTGTTCGTCGTTCGCGTCGAGGCTGACGAACAGGTCGAAAACCTCGTCGAGGACTTCCTGGATGCGTTCGTCGGCGCGGTCGACCTTGTTGACGACGACGATCGGACGCAGGCCGAGCGCAAGCGCCTTGCCGGTCACGAACTTGGTTTGCGGCATCGCGCCCTCGGACGCGTCGACGAGGAGGATGACGCCGTCGACCATCGACAGGATGCGCTCGACTTCGCCGCCGAAGTCGGCGTGGCCAGGGGTGTCGACGATGTTAATGCGCGTGTCGACGCCCTGCGTCGCGCTCCCTGGCGTGCCGTGCCACTCGACCGAGGTGCACTTCGCCAGGATCGTGATCCCGCGTTCCTTTTCGAGGTCGTTCGAATCCATCGCGCGTTCCTCGACGCGCTGATTGTCGCGGAACGTGCCCGACTGGCGGAACAGCTGGTCGACCAGGGTCGTCTTGCCATGATCGACGTGCGCGATGATGGCGACGTTACGCAGAGCCATTGGATTTCCTGAGATGCGAGCGGGACTGGCGGGCGCGCCTAGCGGAAATTGTGCAATGCGGCAAGGACGCGGGCCAGCCGCGCAACCGCGGCGGGCGCCGTGTCGGGCGCCCGCCGCAGCATGATTACCGGACGGTCGTCGTCGTCGTGGTGCGGCGAACCACCGCGCGCTTCACCTTCTTGTGGCGGCGGACCGGCTTGGCGGTCGTCGACGTCGTCCGGACCGCGGTGGTCGTCTTCGTCGCGGTCGTCGTGGTCGCGGGGGTTGCGGGCTGGGCGGGAGCAGCGGGGGTCGCTGGCGTTGCGGCCATCTGCGCAAAGGCTCCTGTCAGCGGCAGCGCGGTCGCGGCAAGGACGAGCGCGAATTTTGCGATGATCATGTTTGTTCTCCTGGTGTTACGGGTCGAACCCGTAACGATGACCCTATCGATGAATCACGCCCATGCAAGTATGGCGCGATCGGTTCGACGATCGCACTGTATCACTTGAATAAGACACCCGTGCGCGGTTATCTTGGCGTCTGGTAGACGAGGGATGACGCATGGCCACGGTGACGACGACACAGACGCAGGATATGCTGCTGACGCCTCCCGAACCCGTTGCCGCAATCGCTCCGTCGAAGGCGGCGGGGCTCGTGCCGCTCGAGGACGCGCAGAAGACGCAGCTCGATGCCAAGGCGCAGAGCTTCGTCGACGATTTGATCGCGCAGGATGCCAACTCTCCCGAGTTCGGGCGGCGCGTCGATCAGATTTCGGACATGGGCCGCACCGAGATCGCAGCCGCGGCGGGCCAGTCGAACCGCTTTCTCGACCGTCCGGTGCGCGCGATGGACAAGGAAAGCGGCGTCGGCACCGATCTCGCCGAACTGCGCCGCACGATCGAGGACCTCGATCCGGGCAAGCGCGGCAGCCTGACCGCGCCGAAGCGGCTGTTCGGTATCTTGCCGTTCGGCAACAAGATGCGCGACTATTTCGACAGCTATAAATCATCGCAGACGCACATTGCGACGATCCTGACACGCCTGGCGGGCGGTAAGGACGAATTGCTGAAGGACAATGCCGCGATCGCAACCGAGCGGCAGAGCCTGTGGGCAGCGATGGGTCGGCTCGAACAAATGATCCATGTGAGCAAGGCGCTCGACGGCAAGCTCGAGGAAGCCGCGAACGCGATCGAGACGTCGGACCCGGCCAAGGCCAAGGCGCTGCGCGAAAGCGCTTTGTTCTACGTCCGCCAGCGCACCACCGACCTGCTGACGCAGATGGCGGTCAGCGTGCAGGGCTATCTCGCGCTCGACCTCGTCAAGAAGAACAATGTCGAGTTGATGAAGGGCGTCGATCGCGCGTCCACGACCACCGTGTCGGCGCTGCGCACCGCGGTTACCGTCGCGCAGGCGCTGACCAATCAGCGGCTGGTGCTCGACCAGATCACCGCACTGAACACGACGACCGCGAACATCATCGATTCGACCGGAACGCTGCTGAAGTCGCAGACCGCGACGATCCACGAACAGGCGGCATCGTCGACGATCCCGCTCGAAACGCTGAAGCGCGCGTTCCAGAACATCTACGACACGATGGACGCGGTCGACACGTTCAAGGCCAAGGCTTTGATATCGATGAAGACCACCGTCGACGCGCTGACGACCGAGGTCGACAAATCGAAAGCCTATATCGCGCGCGCCGAGGGTGCCGCGCAAGCGCGGCTGAGCGGCGTCGCGGCGGACAATCCGCTGGTTCCGGTATGACCCCCGCCGACGATATCCTCGCGCGCGCGAACGCCGTGCTCGATCGCACGACGATCCGCGAACAGGTCGGCCGCGCGCAGCGTAGTGCCGCCATCCGGTTGCGGCGAGCGCTGGCGACCGGGGCCGCGATCATCGTCGCCGCGCTCGTCTATGGGCTGTTCATCGGGCCGCTCGGCATCGCCGGTGTGATCGCGATCGCGCTGCTGTTCATGCTCGCGACTTTGCTCGCGGTATCGCTGCCCACTTCCAAGCGCGTGCGCGTCCCCGATGTGAAGACTTTGCCATCGACACCGTTGCCGCAATTGCCGTCGAAGACCAAGGCATGGCTCGATGGTCAGCGGCTGGCCCTCCCCGCCCCCGCGCGCACGCTGGCCGATGCGATCGGGGTGAAGCTCGCCGCGCTCGAGCCGCAGCTGGCAACGCTCGACGAACGCGAGCCCGCCGCCGCCGCAGTGCGCCGCCTGATCGGCGACGATTTGCCCGAACTCGTGAAGGGGTATCAGGCGGTTCCGGCCGCACTGCGCCGCGCCGACACCGACGGAATGATGCCCGAACGCCAGCTGCTCGACGGACTGAACGTGGTCGATGGTGAACTGAAGCGGATGAGCGAGCAATTGGCGCGCGGTGACCTCGAGCGACTGGCGACGCAGGGCAAGTATCTTGAGCTGAAATATCAAGGCGGCGATCTATAGCTTATGCTTTCCCCGAGCGCAGCTAGGGGCTGCATCGAGCGAAGCGAGATCGGTAGCGCGCACCAGTCTCGCTATCGCTCGACACCGCCCCCTCGCTACGCTCGGGGAAGAGAAATCTCTCGTCGCCTTACCCCTTGCACGCTTTGATCGCGCCTGGCTCGGGGCGTGGCCCACGCGGTTCGAACGCAGCCAGATAGCCGCCCGCTGAAGGTTTCGCCTCAAAGTCCACCAACGCGTAGCCGACCGCCGCGAACTCGCAGCGCAGGAGCTTAGGCGGCGTGCCATGCTGGTTCGTCGGGCGGTCGGCATCGATCACGATGACACGTCCCCCCGCGCGCGTCGCCGGACGCAGGTTCCACAGGAACGCATAAGGGCTAGCGATCTCGTGATACATGTGGACGAGAAAGATGCGGTCGAAGCTGTTGGGCGGCAGCCCCGGATCGTCGGGCGTCCCCAGTTTGACGCTGACATTGTCGAGGCGTTCGCGGCTTGCGCGTTCGGCGAGCGCATTGCGAACCTCGGGTACGATATCCTGGGCAAGCACGCGCCCGCGCGGCCCCACGCGAGCGGCCAGGCGGATCGTGTAATAGCCCTCGCCCGCGCCGATGTCGGCAACCGTCATGCCGGCGGCGACGCCCGCGCGGTTCATCACCGCGGTCGATTCGCCCGCTTTGTCGCGACTATCCTCGTCGGACCAGCGCGACGACACGATGTCGGCGACGGGACGCGCCGCGGCTGGGAACTGCATGGCGGGCTTTGGGGGTGGCGCGGCAGGTGAATTGTTGCACGCGG
>JAYTAR010000516.1:0-2423 GCA_043737455.1 Sphingomonadales bacterium
ATGCACGACGATCAGCACGGGACCGCGATCATCACCGCGGCCGGACTGATCAACGCGGTGTATCTGACCGGGCGCGAGTTGAAAGACGTGCGCATCGTGGTGAACGGCGCAGGCGCAGCGGCGATCGCATGCACCGAACTCATCAAGGCGATGGGCGTGCGCCACGACAATGTCATCATGTGCGATCGCAAGGGCGTGATCTGGCAGGGCCGCACCGAGGGCATGGACCAGTGGAAGTCGGCGCATGCGGCCAAGACCGACGCGCGCACGCTCGAAGAAGCGCTCGACGGCGCCGACATCTTTCTCGGGCTCTCGGCAAAGGACGCGCTGACACCGGCTTTCCTCGCCAAGATGGCACCGCAGCCGATCATCTTCGCCATGGCCAACCCGGACCCGGAGATTACGCCCCCCGATGCCAAGGCGGTACGACCCGATTGCATCGTGGCGACGGGCCGGTCGGACTATCCGAACCAGGTCAACAACGTGCTGGGCTTCCCGTTCATCTTTCGCGGCGCGCTCGACGTGCGCGCGACCGCGATCAACGAGGCAATGAAGATCGCCGCCGCCAACGCGATCGCAGCACTCGCGCGCGCGCAGGTGCCCGAGGAGGTCGCCGCCGCTTATGGCGGGCGCGCCTCGAGCTTTGGGCGCGACTATATCATCCCCGCGCCGTTCGACCCGCGGCTGATGGAGTTCGTGTCGGCGGCGGTCGCGCAGGCGGCGATGGACTCGGGCGTCGCGACGCGCCCGATCCTCGACATGGACGCGTATCGCCATCGGCTGCGAAGTCGCATGAACCCGACCACGTCAGTGCTCACGCTCGCTTATGAAGGCGCGCGCGCACGACCCAAGCGGGTCGTGTTCGCCGAAGGGGAAGAGGAAGTCGTGCTGCGCGCGGCGATCCAATTCCGTGATGGTGGCTATGGTACACCGGTACTCGTCGGGCGCGACGACGTCTACGAACGGCTCGCGGCACTGGGCGTCGCCGACCCGACAAGTTTCGAGCTTCACAACAGCCGTAAATCGCCGCTCGTGCCCGCGATGGTCGAGAAGCTTTACGAACGGCTGCAGCGGCGCGGCTATCTGCGTCGCGAAGTCGAGCGCATGGTCAACCAGGACCGCAACGTCTTCGCCAGCCTGTTACTGAAGCTGGGCGAGGCCGACGCGATGATCACCGGCACCACGCGCACCTATGCGCAATCGATGCGCGAAATCCGCCGCGTGCTCGACCCCGCCGAGGGACGCATTCCGTTTGGGGTCCATGTCCTCGTCGGGCAATCGCACACCGTGTTCATGGCCGATACAACCGTCAACGAACGTCCGACCGCCGAACAGCTTGCCGATATCGCCGAGGGGACGGTGGCGGTCGCGCGCGCGATGGGGCACGAACCGCGCGTCGCGTTCCTCAGCTATTCGACGTTCGGCAATCCCGAAGGCGCGTTCCTGGGCAGCATCCGCGACGCAGTCCAAATCCTCGATGCGCGCGGCGTGGGGTTCGAGTTCGAGGGAGAGATGGCGCCCGATGTGGCCCTCAACCCCAAGGTCGCCAAAAGCTATCCGTTCAGTCGCCTGTCGGGTCCGGCCAACGTGCTGATCATGCCCGGACTGCAATCGGCGAACGTGTCGGCCAAGCTGCTGAAGGAATTAGGCGGCGACTCGGTCATCGGCCCCATGCTGATCGGCATGGAAAAGCCGGTGCAGATCGCGACGATGGCGGCGACCGCGAGCGAATTGGTGACACTGGCGGTGTTGGCGGCGGGTGGCGTAGCGCGGTAGTGCCCGGCGCTATCGGTCGAAACCAATCATCAACCTGCCTGCGGCGAGGCATGCTCGAGACCATCGTGATGATGCGAGTGCGATGCCGCGTGATGATCGTTCAACTCGACGCTGACGACATTCAACGCGCCAAAGCGCACACCGCGCTCCGCCTGCACCGCGTCCGCAAAGGTACGGACTGCGTGCGTGGGCCCCTTCAGGATCATCGTTTCGAACGACACGTCATGGTCGAGGACGACATGCGTCGTCGAGACCACGATGTCGTGATGTTCGTGCTGCATGTCGAGCAGGCGCTGCGCGAGCGCGCGCGTCTTGTGGTTATAGATGTACGAAAGGTTTGCGACGCAGTCGCGCCCGTCACCGACCGCGAGGCGGCGCGCGTCGACGTGCTGACGAATGAGGTCGCGCATCGCCTCCGACCGGGTCTGATAGCCCTGCTCGTGCAGCATGACGTCGAACGTCGTTGCAATAGAATCGTCGAGCGAGATCGTGATGCGCTGCATTCTTCTACGGCCTTCTGAAAATCGATCGCCCGCCTTGGCCGAGGCAAATCTTGGGTCATCGATCCATAAAGCGCTTCGAGACCTCTGCTCAAGCAAACTTAGGGAATGCGGAACAGTTTCGGCGTGTTTTCGGCATCAAGCGGT
>JAYTAR010000517.1:0-2422 GCA_043737455.1 Sphingomonadales bacterium
AGCGAATGAGCGAGACGGAAAAGCCGAAACTGGGCATGCGCGCGCCGTTGGGGATCAAGCGCACGGTCGAGACGGGCCAGGTGAAGCAGAGCTTTAGCCACGGTCGGTCGAACACCGTGGTCGTCGAGGTCAAGAAGCGGCGCTTGGTCGGTCGCCCTGGCGAGGTCGAGGTTGCGCCCGAACCGGCAGCACCTGCGGCTGCGCCTGCGCCGGCTGTCGCGGCAGTTCCAGCCGCGCCGCCCCCCCCTGCACGGTCGTCGCGTCCGCTGACACCACTCGAGCGGCGTGAGCAGCAGGATCGCCTGCTGCGCGAGGCCGAAGAAGCACGCATGACTTCGCTCGAGGAAGCGCGTCGGCGCACCGATCGCGAAAAGGTCGAGACGACCGAGGACGACAAGCGCCGTGTCGAAGAGAAGCGCCTGGTTGATGAGACCGCCGCTGCCGCGCCGCCGCCTGCCCCGGATGCCGAAGTCGTGCCACAACCCGAGCCCGAGGTGCGTCAGGCACAAGCGCGCGAGGAGCGTAACGATCCCGCTCGCTTTACGCGTCCCGCCGCTGCGCCTGCACGTCGCCCCGAACCCGCACGTCCGGCACGCGGCAAGGTCGGTGACGACCGTCGCCAGGCCGGCAAGCTGACCGTCACACGTGCACTCGAAGGCAATGAGGAGGGCGCGCGTGCACGTTCGCTCGCCGCGCTTAAGCGTGCGCGCGAAAAGGAACGGCGTGCACATGGCAGCGGTCAGCCACAGGCCAAACAGGTCCGCGACGTCGTCATCCCCGAAAAGATCACTGTCGGCGAACTCGCCAACCGCATGGCGGAGCGTGGTAACGATTTGATCCGGGCGTTGTTCAAGCTGGGCATGCCATCGGCGATGGGCGACACGATCGATCAGGACACTGCCGAATTGCTCGTTACGGAGTTCGGTCACAATTACACGCGCGTCAGCGAAAGCGATGTCGAGATCGACGTTGCGCAGGACGTCGATGCCGAAGACACGCTGCAGACGCGCGCGCCCGTCGTTACGATCATGGGGCACGTCGATCATGGCAAGACTAGCCTGCTCGACGCGTTGCGCGGTACCGATGTCGTGCGCGGCGAGGCCGGCGGCATCACGCAGCACATCGGGGCGTATCAGGTGACGTTGAAGGGTGGCGAGAAGATTACCTTCCTTGACACACCCGGTCACGAGGCGTTCGGCGAGATGCGCAAACGCGGCGCCAACGTGACCGATATCGTCGTGCTTGTCGTCGCCGCCGACGACAGCATCAAGCCGCAGACGATCGAGGCGATCAACCACACCAAGGCGGCGGGCGTGCCGATGGTGGTCGCGATCACCAAGATCGACAAGCCCGAGGCCGATGCCAGCAAGGTGCGTCAGGCGCTGCTGCAGTACGACGTCATCGTCGAGGAATTGTCGGGCGACGTGCAGGACGTAGAGGTGTCGGCGCTCAAGAAGACCGGACTCGACGACCTTACCGACAAGCTGCTGCTTCAAGCCGAATTGCTCGAGCTGCGCGCCAATCCGGAGCGCGCGGCCGAGGGGTCGGTCATCGAGGCCAAGCTCGACAAGGGGCGCGGCCCGCTGGCGACCGTCCTCGTGCGGCGCGGTACGTTGCGCGTCGGCGACATCGTCGTCGTCGGCTCGCAATCGGGCAAGGTCCGCGCAATGATCGACGACAAGGGACGCCAGCTGAAGGAAGCCGGCCCGGCCGTGCCGGTTGAAATCCTCGGGCTGTCGGGGGTGCCGTCGGCGGGCGATCCGATGTCGGTCGTCGAGAATGAGGCACGCGCGCGCGAGGTCGCGCTCTACCGTGCCAACGTCGCGACCGAACGTCGCACCGTGTCGGCTCCCGTCGATATCGAGAACGTGTTCGCCAATTTCAGTGCGGCGAAAGCGATCGAGTATCCGGTGGTGGTCAAGGCCGATACGCAAGGGTCGGTCGAGGCTATCGTCGGCGCGATCAATCGCATCTCGACCGATGATATCAAGGCGCGCGTGTTGACGGCGGGCGTGGGCGGTATCACCGAAAGCGATGTGTTGACGGCTGCCGCTTCGGGCGCGCCAGTGATCGGTTTCAACGTGCGTCCTAATGCCAAGGCGCAGGCACTCGCCAAGCGCGACCGTGTCGAGTTCCAGTATTTCGACGTGATCTATCATCTGACCGACAAGGTCCGCAATGCGATGGCGGGTCAGCTGGGTCCCGAGATCATTGAGACTGTCGTGGGCCGCGCCGAAATCCGGCAGGTGTTCCCTGCGGGCAAGACCGGCAAGGCGGCGGGGCTGCTCGTCACCGAAGGCATCATCCGCAAGAATTTGAAGGCACGCATCACGCGCGACGACGTCATCGTCTACAACGGCTCGGTCAATTCGCTGCGCCGCTTCAAGGACGACGTCGCGGAGGTCCGCGCAGGGCTCGAGTG
>JAYTAR010000518.1:0-6065 GCA_043737455.1 Sphingomonadales bacterium
GAGGGCGCGATGCCTGCTCCTCGTAAGTGCGTGCCAGCGTAAGGCCGCGTTGGCGCTGGTCGAGCGGGATATATTTGTCCATCTGCGCAAGGCTTGCCGAAGCCGCGCTGATTCCGGAGGCCGACGCGCGCGTCATCAGCGCATAAGCGCGCACCCAATCCTTCTTGACGACATCACCATTGAACAGCGCGGTGCCCAGCACATATTGTGCACGCGGTTCGCCGCGCGCCGCCGATTCCTCGATATATGGCATTGCGGTACCGCGGTCGCCGTTCTGAAACAGGATCAGCCCGTAATTGTCCCGCGCCGGCGAATTTCCCTGCGCTGCTGCTTTCGCGTACCAACCCTCGGCCATCTTCAGGTCGACAGGAAGCCCGCGGCCAAGCTTGTACGCCTGTGCCAGATTATATTGCGCCTCGGCATCGCCCGCGATCGCTAGCGGTCGCCATTCTTTTACTGCGCTATAGTAATCGCCACGCTGCCACATTTCGTAGCCCGACTTCACATCTGCGATCGCCGGGGTCGCGCATGCTGCGAGCACCGCCAGGACGATAAACTTGCGCATATTCTGGACCCCTTATCAAACGCTTCATCACTTGCCGCATCGAAGATGGATAACGGTTTAGCACGATCGCGGCGATGAAAGCGACACTCGCATTTCCCTACAGCAAGCATCCCCCGCGTTAACGCAATCTTAGCCGACTGCGGCGCATTCGAGATGAGGGACCGGGCAAACAGGGCTTCACGATGCGCGTATTGGCACTAGCGTCGCAAAAGGGCGGATCGGGCAAGACCACTCTTTCGGGGCATCTCGCCGTTCAGGCGCAACGCGCCGGCGCGGGGCCGGTCGTGCTGATCGACATCGATCCGCAAGGGTCGCTCGCCGATTGGTGGAACGAGCGTGAGGCCGAGTTCCCTGCGTTCGCGCAGACCACGGTCGCGCGATTGTCTTCCGATCTCGAGATGCTGCGACAGCAGGGTTTCCGACTTGCGGTCATCGACACGCCACCCGCAATCACGATGGCGATCCAGAGTGTCATTGCCGTCGCCGAGCTTATCGTGATCCCCACACGACCTTCGCCGCATGATCTGCGTGCGGTCGGCGCGACGGTTGACCTGTGCGATCGCGCCGGCAAGCCGTTGCTGTTCGTCGTCAATGGCGCGACTCCAAAGGCGAAGATCACGTACGAGGCTGCCGTCGCACTGTCGCAGCACGGCACTGTCGCCCCGGTCACCTTGCATCACCGAACCGATTTTGCTGCGTCGATGATCGATGGCCGTACCGTCATGGAAATCGATCCGAAGGGGCGCTCGTCGAACGAAGTTGTCGAGCTGTGGACGTACATCTCCGACCGCCTCGAAAAGAATTTTCGGCGTACCGTTTTCGCTGCGCCAGGCGCACCGATGCCGATGGTCGCACGACCCAGCGGTGGCAGCTTTGGCCGCCGTGTGGTTGCACAGTGAGAGGCGCGGCAATGAGTGAAGCAAAACCGATGGCCTCGCTGTCCTCCACGCTGTTGGCGCGTAAGGGCCAGGCGAAGCCGGCGATGCGGCCGCAGGGATTTGCCAGCTTCAATTATGGCTCGGGCCACGGCCATGACGATCTTGGCTGGAATGATATGGGAACCGAGCCCGGGCCGGTGAGCGCGGAGATCGTGCCGATCGTCGCGCCGGCCATCGACGTTGCGCCGCTTGTGATGCCGACCGCCGAGGTGGTTGTCACACCGCCCGAACCGCCCGCTGTCGTCCGTCAGCAGGAGGAGTTGGCGCGCGAGCTGGCGACGCCTGCAGTCGTGACAGCGCCGCCGTACGTGCCGACATTCGCACCGACGCCGCGCGCCGCGCCCGGATCAAAGGCGAAGGCCGCCTTTACGCTTCGGCTTGATCCCGATCGCCACTTGCGACTGCGGCTTGCGTGCGCCGTCGCGCATCGCTCGGCACAGTCGGTGGTAATCGAGGCGCTCGACGCCTTCCTGAACAATCAACCGGCCGTGAACGAAATGGCGCGCACGGCTGCCACGACGAACGATCGGTAACGGAGGCCAGCATGACCAAGATGGCGATGATGAAATTTGCGGCATCCGCGTTGGTGCTCGGTACTGCGACGATCGGCTATTCAGTGGCGGGGCAGGCGACCGCGCCCGCCGCGATGTCCGAAGCAAAAGCGATTGCGTTCGCCGCGGACGCGGCGTCGCGCGCGAGCAAGGCAATGGCCAAGAAGCGCGCCGACCGCGCGCTTGCATTCGCCGAAGCCGCGGTTGCCGCACGTCCGACCAACGCTGATTATCGCATGCTGCTGGGGCAGGTCTATCTCGCCGCCGGGCGTTTCCAGTCGGCAGAGACAAGCTTTTCCGATGCGCTGACCCTCGACCCGAACCGCGAACGCGCCGCATTGAACCTGGCGTTGTCGCAGGTTGCGCTGGGCAAGCAGGCAGCGGCGAAGTCGACGCTTGCCGAATATCGGGAAAAGCTTGCGGCGGCCGATTACGGGTTGGCAACCGCACTTGCTGGTGATCCCGGTGAAGCAGTACGCGTGCTCGAGGCGGCGGCGCGCGGGCCTGGCGCCGATGCCAAAACGCGGCAGAACCTCGCGCTTGCCTACGCACTCAACGGGCAGTGGACGAACGCCAAGGTGCTCGCGGTGCAGGATCTTTCGCCAGCCGAAGCCGATGTTCGCCTCGTGCAATGGGCGTCGTTCGCCAAGCCGACAGGATCTTACGATCAGGTCGCGTCACTGTTGAACGTTCGGCCCGTCGCCGATGCGGGTCAGCCGACGCGTCTGGCGTTGGTCCCGTCAAACAGCCAAGTGGCGTCGATCGCAGTCCCGCTCGCTGCGCCCGCAGCGGTTGTGGCGCTTCCCGAGCCTACGCCGCCGACACCTGTGGCTGAAATCGCGCAAATCGATCCAACGCCGGTCGCTGATACGGCGCAACCTGCGTTCGAGACAGCGCCGACCGCGGTCATCGTGAAAGCGCCTGTCGAGGCGAAGTCCAAGCCGATTGTTCCGCGCTTCGCGCCGGTGATCCGGGCATCGGCTACACCGATCAAGCGCGCTGCTTTCACCCCGGCAGTGCCGATGCGCAAGGCCAGTGGTCGCTTCGTCGTCCAACTCGGTGCCTTCTCGACAGCGTCGGTTGCCGAGCGCGCCTGGGATCGGGCAGCGGGTCGCTTCGGTCTGGCGAGCTATGATGCAGTCAAAGGAAGTGCGCGCGTGCGCAACGCGAACCTGGTGCGCTTGTCGATCGCTGGGTTCGACATCCGCAGCGACGCCGATCGCCTGTGTGGCAAGATCCGTTCCTCGGGCGGAGTGTGCTTCGTGCGGATGACGCAGGGCGATGCGCCGACGCAGTGGGTGCAACGCGCCAAGCCAACGCGGATGGCGTCCCGCTAAGCGCCGAAGATCGTCCGTCCGCCCTTAATTGTACGGACGACCTTGCCCTGAACCGGCAGCCCATCAAACGGCGTATTGCCGGCCGAAGACTTGAACTTCGTCGCCTCGATCCGCCACGGGCGTTCGATATCGACGAGGATCAGGTCGGCAGGCGCGCCAATGTCGAGCCGACCGCAATCAAGGCCAAGAAGATGCGCCGGGTTGCCGCTGGTCAGCGCAGCCAACCGTGGCAAGTCGATCACGCCGTCGCGCACAAGCCCGAGCGCCAGCGTCAGCAAGGTCTCCGCGCCCGACGCGCCCGGTTCGGCGTCGGCGAAGGGCAGCCGCTTCGCCTCGGGTCCCCGAGGATCGTGCCCGCTGCACAGCACGTCGATCGTGCCATCGCGCAAGGCTTCGACGCACGCGCGACGATCATCGTCATGGCGCAGCGGCGGCGAGAGGCGCGCGAAGCTGCGGTAACCGCCGACCGCGATGTCGTTCAGCAACAGATGCGCGGGCGTGATGCCACACGTGACCGGCAGACCGCTTAGCTTCGCATCGCGGACCAGGTCGAGCGCCCGGGCAGTGGTCAGCTGGCGGAAATGCAGGCGCGCGCCGGTCTCTTCGACGAGCATCAAGTCGCGTGCGACCGCCATCGCCTCGGCGATCGCAGGGGCGGCGGCCAGGCCATAGAGCGTCGCGGTCTCTCCCGCCGTCGCGACCGCACCGTCGGCCAGCCCGCCGTCCTCGGCATGCGCGATCGTCGTCAGCCCCAGCGACCCGGCATAGGCAAGCACACGGCGCATCACCCCTGCGTCCGCGATCCAGCGCCGCCCGGTCGCGACCGCTTTGGCACCGGCGCGTGTCATCAGCGCCATTTCGGCAAGGTCGCGCCCCATCAGCCCTTTGGTGGCAGCGGCAAGCGGATGAACCCACAGCACCGGCTTGGCCGCGAGCGCGGCGCGCTGGACGAGGCCGGGATCGTCGAGCGGCGGCAATTGATCGGGCATCAGCGCGACGCGCGTTATCCCGCCAGCCGCGCTCGCACTCCGCTCGACGGCAAAGACGCCAAGATCGACGATACCCGGCAAAGCGACGAGACCGGTCGCGTCGATGATATCGCCGGCACCTGGCGCCGCGAAAATGTCGCCCGAGATGCCCAGATCGCCGACGCGTTCCCCGCGCGCATCGATCAGCCGCGCGCCGCGGACGATCATCGCCGCCCCTCTCCGATCATGGGCCGCGTCAGGACATCAAGGCACGCCATGCGCACCGCAACGCCCATTTCGACCTGCTCGGAAATCGTCGAGCGATCAGGGTCATCGGCGACGCTCGACGCGATCTCGACGCCGCGGTTCATGGGGCCGGGATGCATGACGATCGCGCCGGGTGCATGCTCGAGACGTTCGGGTGTAAGGCCGTAGAGCGCATGATACTCGCGCGACGATGGCACGAAACCGCCTGTGGTCCGCTCGGTCTGGAGCCGCAGCATCATCACGACATCGGCACCCTCAATCCCGGCATCCATGTCGGCGAACGGCGTTGCGCCGAACCGTTCGATCGCGGCAGGCATCAGCGTGGCGGGCGCGATCACCCGCACTTCGGCCATGAGCGCGGTCAGGAGCAGGATGTTCGATCGCGCGACCCGGCTGTGCAAGACGTCGCCGCAGATCGCGATCCGCTTGCCCGCGATCCCGCCCAGCCGCCGCCGGATCGTCAAGGCATCGAGCAATGCCTGGGTCGGATGCTCGTGCGTGCCGTCGCCGGCGTTGAGCACGGGACAGTCGACCTTGTCAGCGATCAATTCCACCGCACCCGATGAACCGTGGCGAATGACGATGACGTCGGCGCGCATCGCGTTGAGGGTTATCGCGGTGTCGATCAGCGTTTCGCCCTTTTTGACGCTCGACTGCGCGGCGTGCATGTTGACGACATCCGCACCCAGCCGCTTGCCCGCGATCTCGAAGCTGAGGAGAGTGCGCGTCGAGTTTTCGAAGAAGGCATTGATCTGCGTCAGCCCGCGCAGCCGACCGTCAGACGGGGCGTGTGCACGATTATGGTCGACCCAGCGATCGGCCTCGTCGAGCAGAAAGACGATCTCCGGCGGCGACAGTCCCGCGATTCCGGTCAAGTCGCGGTGCGAGAACGGCAGGCTCATCACAAGGCCGATCCTGTATGGGCGACACGGCGCGATGACAAGCACGCGGAACGCGAGCGTCGGTTGAGCGCTATGCCGCTGCACCCCAACGAGGAGCTGAATCATGTCGACCCCCGAAACACTCGAAGACCTTTACACCGGCGAACTCGCCGACCTCTGGTCCGCAAACGATCAGATGGCGCGCACCTTGAAGAAAATCGTCAAGAAGCTGTCCGATAAATCGCTGATCGCGATGTTCGAGAAGTCGCAGGCCGGGATCGAGCGCCACACCGAGATGCTCAAGCAGTTGCTCGTCGACGCCGGCGAAAAGCCGAAGAAAGAGCATTGCAAAGGCATGGAAGGTCTGGCCGCCGAAGCGATCAAGCATACGACCGAGGAAGCGCCCGCCAAGGGGCCGGTCTTCGATGCCGTCGCGATCGCGCAATATCAGCGTATGACGCACTATGGCATTGCCGGTTTTGGAACGGCGATGGCTTTTGCCGAAGCGCTCGGGATGACCGATGCCGCTAAGCAGCTGAAAACAGCGACTGCCGAAAT
>JAYTAR010000519.1:0-2401 GCA_043737455.1 Sphingomonadales bacterium
GGTCGGAAAAGCCCGTCTCGGCCTCGAATGCATGCCCGAACGTATGACCCAGATTAAGCAGCGCGCGCGTGCCCGTGGTCTCGAATTGGTCGGCTGCAACGATGCGCGCCTTGGCCGCGACACTGGTCGCGATGGCATGCACCCGCGTCGCCGGATCGCCCTCAAGCAGCTTGCTTGCATTCGTCTCGCACCAGTCGAAGAAGCTCGGGTCGTCGATCAACCCGTATTTCACGACCTCGGCATAGCCGGCGCGGACATCGCGCGGAGGCAGCGTGTCGAGGACTTGCGGATCGATGATGACGAGTGACGGCTGGTGAAACGCCCCGATCAGGTTCTTGCCCGCTTCGGTATTGATCGCTGTCTTCCCGCCTACCGAAGAGTCAACCTGCGCCAGCAGCGTCGTGGGAATATGCACCGCGCGGCAACCGCGTTTGACGATCGCGGCGGCAAAACCGACGAGGTCGCCGACGACTCCACCGCCAAGGGCGACCAACGCTTCCGACCGCTCGACCTCGAGCGCGATTAGCTGGTCGGTGAGCGCCATGAGCCCGTTCCAGCTCTTGCTCGCCTCGCCTGGCGCGATATCGATGCGGTCGACGCGCACACCTGCGGCGGTAAGCGCAGCGATCAATCGATTGCGGTGCGGCGCGACATTTTCGTCGGCAATAACGATCAGCCGCCCGTTGCGCACAAAGCGCGCGAGCAGCGCATCGGCGCGGTCGAGCGCGCCTTCCCCGATCACGACGTCATAACCTTCACCAACGTCGACGCTGATCGTAGTCATGCGGCGAGCTTGGTGAGGATTGCATCGACCGTCGCTTCATGCGGGGCGGGGTGCGAATGAATGTGGATCGGCGCAAGCGCATAAACTGGATTACGCACCGCCGCCAATTCGGCCAGAACCGTCCGCGCGTCGCGATCGCGCAGCAGCGGACGCGTATCGCGCCGCGCGACGCGATCGGCGAGCGTATCGAGGTCGGAGTCGAGCCAAATCGCGATCGCCTCAGAAAGGATCAGGGCGCGAGTGTCGGCGTCAATGAAAGCACCGCCGCCGGTCGCGATCACTTTGGGTCGCCCGTCGATCAGCCGCGCAATCACGCGGCGCTCTCCATCGCGGAATTGCGCCTCGCCATATCGGTCGAAGATTTCGGCGATCGACATGCCTGCCGCTTCCTCGATCGCATGATCGGCATCGACGAACGGCAAGTCGAGCCGCCGTGCCAGACGCTTGCCGATTGTGGTCTTGCCAACCCCCATCAGCCCGACAAGCACCACCGGCTGTGAAATGAAGGGAAGCGCGCGCGCCATGTTGTGGGGGCTATACAGATGCGCGCGCGCTTGCAAAGGAGCACGCCTGTCCTCCCGCTCGAGTATCACATGCCCCGCCGTTCGCTGACCCGCTTGCTCATTATCGTCGCCGTGCTGGTTGCTATAGTCATCGCGCTCGCCTCGCTCGACGCGTCGAAGACGCCCAAGCAAGTCGTCAAGGTCATCCCCGACAATGCGCTGGCGCGTTAGCGTCGCGCCTGCGCTGCTCGCCGCGGCGAGCGCTGTTGCGCTTTGGCCCGCGCTTGCGCAGCGCGCTCCCGAGTCGATTCTGCCTCCGGGTTTCGGTCAACCCGAAGCCACGCCAACGCCGACACCGCCTCCGTCGAAAGGGGACACGTCGCGGCCCGAGCCAAGCGAGAACGATGTGCCCGACATCGCGTTGACGCCGCCGCCTGCTCCGGTCCGCGGAGACGCCATTGGCGACGTCATCGAGACGCTTGGCGACAACGAGGCGGTTGCGATAGCGCCGCTGGACGATCTACCGCCATACGCCAGGCGGTCGCTCGACCGCGTCGGGCTACTCGCGCGCGACGACGGCGGTCTCGATGAGACGAGTTTCGGCACGCTCGACGGGCGATTCTTGTCGTCGGTCCTGCGCTCGATCGACGCGCCGATCGCGTCGCGCTGGGGGTCCATTCTGTTGCGTCGTGCCTTGCTGTCGCCAAGCGCGGTGCCGCCTGGCATCAACGGTGCCGACTGGGTTGCCGAACGCGCCTGGCTGCTGCTGCGCATGGGTGAAGCCGACATGGCGCGCGCCCTTGTCGCGCGCGTCGACGTCGAAAACTTTACACCCAAATTATACCAGGTCGCGATGCAGGCCGCGCTTGCGACAGGCGATCCTGCTTCGGTCTGTCCCTATGCCGATGCCGGGGCAAGCAGCAGCGACGAACCGTCGTGGCCGCTGGCACAGGCGATGTGTGCAGGGCTGTCGGGCGAGTCAGGGACGGCAAGCGCACTGATCGACCGCGTGCGTGACCGTCGGCAGGCGCGGGGCGTCGACGTGCTGCTTGCCGAAAAGGTCATCGGGGCAGGGTCCAACACGCGCCGCGCTGTCAACATCCAATGGGACGGC
>JAYTAR010000520.1:0-2392 GCA_043737455.1 Sphingomonadales bacterium
GACGACGACCGCGATGCTTTCGGCGCCGTCGTCGGCGATGCGCGATTCGAGCCCCTCGACGAAGCCGACACGATTGGCGAGGCCGGTCAACGGATCGCAGACGAGCTGGCGGCGCAGCGACTGTTCGGTCTGCACTTCGGACGTGCGGTCGTTCAAGGTAAGCATCGCGCGCGGTTCATCGTCGCATGTGGTTTCGAGACGCGCGATGGCGACGCTGAAGAAGCGCCCGTCGATCATGCCGCCGTCGCGCCAGTCGAGCCGTTCGCACTCCGCCGCTCCGTCGAGCACCGATAGGATGCGGTCGTGACAGTCGAGCCGAGCCAGGACGCCGCGCTTGCCGCCCCGCGCCGCGTCGATCGACTCGAACAGCGCGTTCGCGGCAATGATGCGCACCCGCCGTCGCGATAGCCCGACGATTGCGGCAGCCACCGGCATGGCATCGAGCCAGGTCTGGCGCGCGGCCACGAAGCGCAGGCTCTCAAGGCGCGAAGCACGCGCCCCGGTAACGCTGGTCGTGACGGCTCCGTCCATGGCATCGCCATAGCGCGCAAGGTCTTAAGCCCCGCTAAAGGGTCCGTCCGCCGCAAACGTTAGCGTAAATCCCGCCGTCAAAACTTGTTGTCGCGCGGAAAGCCGGTCGGCGGCATCCGTCCGATCGCGCCACGTGCCGCGCGCCAAAGCCCCAGATCGCCTTCGGTACGCGTGCGTCCGCTGCCGCCACCCATCGCCCAGCTGAGCCCGTCGGCCATGCGCAGCGTGATCGCGTCGGCCAGGCCACCGTCGCGAAACTTTTGCAGCTGCACGCCCTGGCCGCGCGTCATCTCGGGTAATTCCGACAGGGGGAAGACGAGCAAGCGGCGATTGTCACCGATGCAGGCGACCGCGTCGTGTTCGGCCGCGATGAACCGCACGACGGTCAATTTTGCGCGCTCGCGGATATTCACGACCTGGCGACCTTTGCGCGTCTCGGCGATGAGGTCGCCGACCTTCGCCACGAAGCCGCGCCCGTCGCTGGCGGCGAGCAACAATCGAGCGTCGGCGCGCGTCGCGAACAACGCCACGATCGCCGCCTCACCGATCAGGTCGATCAGCAGCCGCACCGGCTCGCCAAAGCCACGCCCGCCAGGCAGCTTGTCGGCACCCAAAGTAAAGAAGCGCCCGTCGTCGGCCACGAGCATGATCTTGTCGGTGGTCTGCGCATGGATTGCGAACGCGGGGCCGTCGCCGTCCTTGAACTTCGCGTCCTTACCCTGCGTCTCGGCACTCGTGACATCGACATGGCCCTTCAGCGCCCGGATCCAGCCCTTTGCCGACAGCAGGATCGTCACCGGCTCGCGCTCGATCATCGCGTCGAGCGGGATGTCGCGCGGCGGGGCCGCCTCGGCCACGGTCGTGCGCCGGGCGCCGAGCGCGGTTTGCGGACCATAACGTTCGTGCAGCCGCGCCAGATCTTTTCTCAGCTGCGTGCGCTGGCGCTGCGGACTGTCGATGAGCAGCTGCAGCGAGCCGCGCTCCTTGTCGAGCTTGGCACGCTCGCCCTTGAGCTGCATTTCCTCGAGCCGTCGCAGCGACCGCAGTCGCATGTTCAAGACCGCCTCGGCCTGACGATCGTTCAGCGCGAATTCGGCGATCATGACCGGCTTGGGTTCATCCTTCGTCCGGATGATCTCGATCACGCGGTCGAGGTTGAGGAACGCGACGATATAGCCGTCGAGCAGTTCGATCCGTTCGTCGATCCGGCCGATGCGCGTGACCGCACGGCGCACGAGCACGATGATCTGGTGCGCGAGCCAGGCACTCAGCACCGCGTGCAGTGACATCACGCGCGGGGTGCGGTCCGCCCCCAGCACGTTCATGTTCAGCGGCACGCGGACCTCGAGGTCCGACAGGCGGAACAGGCTTTCCATCAGCACTTGCGGGTCGACGGCACGGCTACGCGGTTCAATGACGACGCGGATCTCGGCATCGCTTTCGTCGCGGACGTCGGCGATGATCGGCAGCTTCTTGTCGTTGACGATCGCCGCAAGCGCTTCGATCAGCTTGCCCTTTTGCACGCCATACGGAATTTGCGTGACGATCGCATGCCAAGTGCCGCGTCCCTGGTCCTCGACATGCCAGCGCGCGCGGACGCGGAACGACCCGCGCCCCGACGCATAAGCGGCCGCGATCATCGCCGGCGGGTCGACGACCAGGCCACCGGTCGGGAAATCGGGTCCCCGGACCAAAGTCATCAACTGGGCGTCGTCGGCGCGCGGATCGTCGATCAGCAGCATCGCCGCGTCGAGGATTTCGGCGACATTGTGCGGCGGGATGCTCGTCGCCATGCCGACCGCGATCCCGCTCGCGCCGTTCGCAAGCAGGTTCGGGAACAGCCCGGGGAAAACCTCGGGCT
>JAYTAR010000521.1:0-14593 GCA_043737455.1 Sphingomonadales bacterium
GTGCCTGACACGTCGAGCACTGTCGGGCCCGAACGGGCGGACAAGCGCAACCGGTTTTTGCCACCGGCGACGATCTCGTTGGGCGACAGCAAGCTGCCCGTCATCGTGAACGGCCGGTCGCGCAGCGTACCCGTTCCTGAAAAGCGGATATCGCTGTTGAATTTGGTATCGGCGGCACGGACGGTCTCGACGCGAATGCGCGTCTTCAAGAATAGCAACGGATCGACATAATCGACCGTCGTGCGGACGACTTGGGCGCGGACGATATCGGGCAGCTCGAACTTCTGCTTGGGCTTGCTGCCGTCACCAAAGGTGAAAGTGTTGCGCGCGCGCGCCTTGTCCCACGCCAGATCGAGCTTGGCGCCAGCGACGTCGAGCAACTTTACGCGACGTTCGCCCCACAAAAGCCCAGCGGTCGAGATGCGCGCCTCGACATGATCCGATTTGTAGAAATTGCCACCGCGCCACGCCGGGTTGGCGACGGTCAAGCCGTCGGCGAGAAACTTGATCGTGATTGGGTCGAAATAGAGCTGGAAGTCACCCGCGACCTTTACGCTTCGGCCCGCTCCCTGCGACGCGTAACGCTCGAACGTCGACTTCAAGAAGCGACCCTTAGTGATGAAAAGGATTGCCCAAGCGAGAAAGACGAGCGCGAGCAAGACCAGCAGGACGCGGCCGATGATCGTTACCGCGCTCGCGCGACGCCGCCGGTTAACGGGTGCCGGTGGCTTTATCGACGCGTCGTCTTTTGCAAATTCAGGGTCGGTGTCCGACATCGCGCCACAACGCCCACGCAAATCCAGCAGTTCCCTTGCGTTCGGATGCCCACGGGGTTATGCGCCGCCGCTTGCGAGCACGACCCGCTACGATTCGCCTGGCTGAAAGGGCTGCCAGGGCGATTTAGGGACGTCGGTATATGGAGACGAAAATGCCCAAACTGAAGACCAAGAGCGGGGTCAAGAAGCGTTTCACGCTGACCGCGACCGGTAAGCTGAAGCACGGGGTCGCTGGTAAGCGTCACCGGCTGATGAGCCACAATGCCAAGTACATCCGCCAGAACCGTGGGACCAAGCTTTTGAGCGATGCCGATACGGCAGCGGTCAAGGCATGGGCTCCGTACGGTTTGCGATAGGAGGGCGGGCTAGATGGCACGCGTCAAACGCGGCGTAACCACGCACGCAAAGCACAAGAAGATCCTCGAACAAGCGAAGGGCTTTTACGGCCGTCGCAAGAATACCATTCGCGTCGCACGCCAGGCCGTCGAAAAGGCCGGGCAATATGCGTATCGCGACCGCAAGGTTAAGAAGCGCAGCTTCCGTGCGCTTTGGATTCAGCGGATCAATGCGGCGGTCCGCATGGAAGGGCTGACATACGGCCAATTCATGCATGGACTAAAGCTCGCCGGCGTCGAACTCGACCGCAAGGTCCTGGCCGACATTGCGATGCACGAGGCCGAGGCATTTAGCGGCATCATCGCGCAGGCGAAGCGCGCGTTGCCCGAAGCACCGGTCGCGTCGGCGGCGTAATCGACCGCCGCTTCGTCACGGACGCATGAGGGCGTGAGCGGATTGCCGCTCGCGCCCTTTTGCTTATGAGCCAGCTGCGATGAATGAACACGAAATCACTTCTCATATCGCCGCGGCCGCGACCCTCGACGCACTCGAGGCGGTCCGCATCACCCTGCTTGGCAAGCAGGGGAGCATCAGCGCGCTGCTCAAGATGTTGGGGAGCATGACGCCCGAAGTGCGTCAGGTCGAAGGGCCACGGATCAACGGGCTGCGCGCCGCTGCGACAGAAGCGATCGCTGCGCGCAAGGCGGCGCTCGAGGCGATGGCGCTCGACCAGCGGCTCGCGACCGAACGCCTCGACATGACGTTGCCCGCGCCCGCCCGTCCCCGCGGCTCGGTGCATCCGGTCAGCCAGGTGCTCGACGAGTTGGCGGAAATCTTTGCCGACATGGGCTTCGCGGTTGCCGAGGGACCCGAGATCGAGGACGATTGGCACAATTTCACCGCGCTCAACATTCCCGAGACGCATCCTGCGCGCGCGATGCACGATACGTTCTACTTCGAGCAAAGCGCGCCCGGCACGAAGATGCTGCTCCGCACGCATACTTCGCCGGTCCAAATCCGCACGATGACGAGCCAGCAGCCCCCGATCCGCATAATCGCGCCGGGGCGAGTCTATCGGTCGGACAGCGACGCGACGCATACGCCGATGTTCCACCAGATCGAGGGGTTGGTGATCGACGAGGGGTTGCATCTTGGCCATTTGAAATGGACGCTCGAGACGTTCCTGCGCGCGTTCTTCGAGCGCGACGATGTCGTCCTGCGACTGCGCCCGAGCTATTTTCCGTTCACCGAACCCTCGGTCGAAGTCGACGTCGGCTATACTTTGGTCAAGGGCAAGCGCGTCGTCGGTGGTGATCCCAATGCGGGCGCGGGCGGCTGGATGGAAGTGCTCGGCAGTGGCATGGTCCACCGGCGAGTGCTGGAGAATTGCGGCATCGACGCCGATCGTTATTCGGGCTTTGCGTTTGGCACCGGCGTCGATCGGCTGGCAATGCTGAAATATGGCATCGACGATCTGCGCGCGTTCTTCGACGGCGACGCGCGCTGGCTGCGGCATTACGGGTTCGACGCGCTTGCGGTCCCGACGCTGAGCGGAGGCGTGTCATGAAATTCACGCATTCGTGGCTCTGCGAGCATCTCGACACCGACGCATCGGCGACGACGATCGCGCAAACGCTGACGGCGATCGGGCTCGAGGTCGAAGGTGTGACCAACCCCGCCGACGCGCTTGCCGCGTTCCGCATCGCGCGCGTGCTGAGCGCGACACCGCATCCGCAGGCGGACAAGCTGCAGGTGTTGAGCGTCGACATGGGCGACGGCGAACCGCTGCAAGTCGTGTGCGGTGCACCCAACGCGCGCGCCGGGATGGTCGGCGTGTTCGGCAGCGTCGGTGCGGTCGTGCCGTCGAACGCAATGGTCCTGAAAGTCGCGGCGATCCGCGGCGTCACGTCGAACGGCATGATGTGTTCGGCGCGCGAACTGGAACTCGGCGACGATCATGACGGCATCCTCGATCTGCCCGACGACGCACCGGTCGGCATGCGCTATGCCGATTGGGCAGGGCTCGACGATCCACTGTTCGACGTCGCGGTGACGCCGAACCGGCAGGATTGCATGGGCGTGCGCGGCATCGCGCGCGATCTGGCAGCTGCGGGCATTGGCACCTTGCGCCCGCTCGGCGACGCGTACCGCATGGCGGCGATCGCGCCGGTCGCGGGCGACTGCCCCGCGCCCGACATCGCGACACACGATCCGCAAGGCTGCCCCGCATTCTTCGCGCAAGCGGTGACGGGCGTCACCAACGGGCCGTCGCCGCCGTGGCTGCGGCAAAAGCTGACTGCGATCGGGCAGAAGCCGATTTCGATACTCGTCGACATCACCAACTTCGTTTCGGTCGATCTCGGACGGCCGCTGCACGTCTATGACCGGGCGAAGCTGTCGGGGCCACTGGTAGCGCGCAAGGCCCGCGACTGCGAGACGGTGCATGCGCTCAACGGCAAGAGCTACACGCTCGCCGCTAGCATGACGGTCATCGCCGACGATGTCGCGGTCCACGACATCGCGGGCATCATGGGCAGTATGATGTCAGGCGTGTCCGAGACGACGACCGACGTCCTGATCGAGTGCGCATATTTCGACCCTGCGACGATCGCACGAACCGGGCAGGCGCTCGCGCTGACGAGCGACGCGCGCCAGCGCTTCGAACGCGGCGTCGACCCGGCGTTCCTCGACGACGGCCTCGCGATCGCGACCAGGCTGGTGCTCGACCATTGCGGCGGCACACCTTCGATGATCGTGCGCGCGGGCACGCCGCCGCTGGTCGAGCGCGTGATCGCCTATGATCCGGCTTTGTGCGCGCGGCTTGGCGGCATCGCCGTTCCTGTCGATCGCCAGCGCGCGATTTTCGAAAGCCTTGGCTTTTCGGTGACATCCGATTTTCGGATCACGCCGCCCAGCTGGCGGCGCGACATCGACGGGGTCGCCGATCTTGTCGAAGAGATCGTTCGTATCGTCGGGCTCGATCGGATCGTCTCGGTCGCACTGCCGCGCGCTGACGGCGTTGCGAAACCGACTGCGACGCCTGCGCAACGGATCGAGCGCCGCGTCCGGCGCACCGCCGCCGCGCGCGGACTGAACGAGGCAATTACGTGGAGCTTCCTGAGCATCGCCGAGGCCGAGGCATTTGGCGGTGGCGCATGGACGCTCGCCAATCCGATTTCCGACACGCTAAAGGTCATGCGACCGTCGCTCTTGCCCGGACTACTCGGCGCGGCGCGGCGCAACCTGGATCGTGGTGCCGACAGCGTCCGGCTGTTCGAAATCGGGCGACGTTATTGCGGCGACACCGAACGTGAGACGCTTGGCATCGTTCTCGCGGGCGAACGCACGTCGCGCAATTGGGCGCAGGGCAAAGCACAGACGTTCGACGCCTATGACGCAAAGGCAGAGCTGCTCGCGCTGCTCGACGCGGCGGGCGCGCCGGTCGACAATCTGCAAGTGATGGGCGAAGCCGACGCGTGGTTTCACCCCGGCCAGTCGGCGACGCTGCGGCTGGGACCCAAGACGATACTCGCGAGCTTCGGCACGCTCCACCCGGCGACCGCGCGCGCCTTCGACCTCGACGGGCCGGTCGTCGCGGCCGAGCTCTATCTCGACGCGCTCCCCGCACGCCGCGATGGCGCATCGATGCGCCCTGCGTTCGCGCCGCCGCCGTTGCAGGCGGTGCGCCGTGACTTCGCTTTCCTGATCCCCGACACGCTTGCCGCCGACGCGCTGATCCGCGCGATCCGGGGCGCGGACAAGGCTGCGATCACGAGCGCGCGCGTGTTCGACCGTTTCACGGGCGCGGGCGTGCCCGAGGGGCAGGTCTCGCTCGCTGTCGAGGCGATCGTGCAGCCGACCGAGCGTAGCTTCACCGACGACGCGCTTGCCGAAATCGCGGCAAAGATCGTCGCGGCCGCAACCAAGCTTGGCGCGAGCCTGCGTGGCTGAACGCATCGTCATCGCGTCGGATGCGCTGACTGCCGAGATCGCGCCGTTCGGGGCCGAGCTGCAGAGTCTGCGTGACGCGCAGGGTCGCGACTATATGTCCGATGGCGATGCGAGTTTCTGGCGCGGGCGTGCGCCTTTGCTGTTTCCGATCGTCGGACGACTGAATGGCGACAGCTACGCGCTCGACGGCGAGCATTTCGCGATGCCCAAGCACGGCTTCGCGCGCACCTCGCCCTTCGTGCCGATCGTCACCGAAGCGGCGCGCGCGGTCTTTCGCCTGACCGACACCGCGCAGACGCGCGCAGCCTACCCCTTTGCTTTTGCTCTTGATGCCGAATTCAAACTTGAAGCATCGACGCTGACGATGCGCGTCACGATCGCGAACACCGGCGAAGTACCACTGCCCGCCAGCTTCGGCTTTCATCCGGCGTTCGCCTGGCCGTTGCCCGGCGGTGCCGAACGTGCCGATCATCGCATCGAGTTCGAGCGCGACGAACCTGCCATGCTGCGCGCGATCACGCAGGGCGGGCTGATCGGTCACACGGCCAAGCCCTCGCCGGTCGTCGGGCGCGGCTTCGCTTTGACCGACGCGTTATTCGCCAACGATGCGCTAGTCTGGACCGAACTCGCCAGCCGCCGACTGCGCTATGGCGTGCCGGGCGCAGCATCGCTCGACATCGCATTTCCCGACACGACGATGCTCGGTATCTGGACGAAGTCGGGCGCGCGCTTCGTCTGTATCGAGCCGTGGGCAGGACATGCCGACCCTGCCGGTTATGACGGCGACTTCCGCGTAAAGCCCGGCGTGTTCACCGTGGCACCGGGCATGGCGCGCCATTTCGCGATGACGGTTACCGTTCACCCGCGCTAAAGCCTTGATTCGGCAATGGTCGAGTCGCCAGCAGGAGAGCAGTCATGGTTCGGTCGCGTGTCTCAGGGTTCATCGTCGCGACCTCACTGCTTGTTTCGGCTTGTGGCGATAGTGGCGGGGGCGGTGGGGGCCCGATTGGTGCCGCACCAACCCCGACGCCGACTCCCGCGCCTACCCCCGCAGCCACCCCGACGCCGACGGGAACATGCTCGCTGCGTGCGCGTCAGGACTGGTCGTTCGCGACGCTCAAGGAACATTACCTCTTTCCCGAAACGCTGCCAGCCGCGCTCGATCCGGGTCCCTTCACGACGGTCGACAGCTATATCGACGCGTTGACTGCTACCGCGCGCGGCCAGCGTCGCGACCGTTTCTTCACCTATCTGACCTCTATCGCCGAGGAGAATGCGTTCTTCAGCTCGGGTGCGACTGCAGGCTTCGGCATTCGCCTTGCAATCGATTCGACCGCGCGCCGCCTTTTTGTCAGCGAATCGTTCGAGAACGCACCGGCATTGAGCGCGGGGATCGATCGCGGCACCGAGATCGTCGCGATCGGTGCCAGCGCCACGACGTTGCGAACGGTCACCGACATCATCGCCAGCGAAGGTTCGGCTGGCGTTACGAATGCGCTTGGTCCCAACACCGTCGGCACCGCGCGCACGTTGCGTGTGGTTACTGGCGGGACGACGAGCACCGTTAACGTCGCCAAGGCCGATTTTCAGATTTCGCCGGTCTCGACGCGTTACGGCGCGCAGATCATCAACGATGGCGGGCGTCGCGTCGGCTATCTCAATCTGCGGACCTTTATCTCGACCGCCGACGATCAACTGCGTTCGGCTTTCAATCAGTTCCGCACGGCCGGTATCACCAATTTCATCATCGATTTCCGTTACAATGGCGGTGGCCTGGTTTCCACCGCCGAGCTGATGGGTGATCTGTTGGGCGGCAATCGCACGACATCGCAGGTTTTTTCGATCACCAGCTTCCGCCCCGAAAAATCGGCAAGCAATTCGACCAAGCGGTTCGCGCCCGTCGCGCAGTCGGTGTCGCCGGTGAAGGTCGCCTTTATCGGTACGGGTTCGACCGCGTCGGCAAGCGAACTCGTCATCAACAGCTTCATTCCCTACCTCGGGCAGGACATGGCGCTGATCGGAAGCAACACGTTCGGAAAACCCGTCGGCCAGATCGCGATCGATCGTGCCGCGTGCGACGACCGACTGCGTGTCGTCGCCTTTGCGACGCAAAACTCGGCCGGGCAGGCCAATTATTTCGACGGGCTGGCGCCAATCGTCCCGCGGACGTGCCGTGCGAACGACGACGTCACGCGTCCGCTGGGCGATCCGCAGGAAGCCTCGACGCGCGCCGCGCTGAACTTCATCGGCGGGGTTACCTGCACGCCGATCTCCGCGACGGGCGCGCTGACGCAATCGAGCGGGCGCAGCGTGGCTGCCGCGGCACCCGCGCCCGAAGCGCTGATCCCGGTCAATCCCAACGTGCCGCAGCGTGAGATGCCCGGGTTGTTCTAACTAGGACGTGAACCCATAAATAATCGGCTGGAGCGTGGCGGGCCGCCTATGCCTATTTTGCGATTTGAACGCTTGTAAGGTTCTCGATGAGGACGGTTCTGGTGGCGTCGCCGAGATAGCGCTTCTTATGAGGGTTTAGGCTCATGCGTCCGATCAACTGCACCGTGAACGTCCCCCAAGGCGGTTCAGGCTTTCGCCAACCCGCTGCCCTTCGGGCTGCAGCGTCCAGTTGCTTGCATGTGTCTCGGAGGCATTTGATGGAAGCTCCATCGCCGTCCTGAAGCAATTTTCCCGTCGCATCGTGACACTGTTCAAACCGGCTATTCTCGAAATTTGTGAACCAAGTGCAGGTAAGGGCACGCCGCGCGCCGAAGGCCTCACTGTCGAAAGTAAGGCCTTGTTGTCCGGCGGAGGTCGCGGACGCCACAGCGAAGAGAGCCAGTTGCCACATATGCGCCACCATACTCTCGCCCATGATGTCCGCAATCAAGCCAGCACCTCTTTTCTAGCGCGCTGGTTTCTGATTCAGCGTTGGCATGAGCCGCTATGATCTGACCGATTTCGAGTGGCGCGTTATCGCGCCGTTGCTGCCGAACAAGCCGAGAGGCGTCCCGCGTGTCGATGACCGGCGGGTGCTGAACGGTATCTTCTGGGTGCTGCGCTCGGGCGCGCCGTGGCGCGATCTGCCCGAACGATATGGACCCAGGACGACCTGCTACAATCGCTTCGTGCGCTGGCGACGGGCGGGCGTGTGGGACTGGCTGATGGATGCGATATCAGCGGCTTACGATGGCGACATCCAGATGATCGACAGTACTTCCGTCCGGGCGCACCAGCAGGCTGCGACCGCAAAAAGGGGGGTCGAGATCATTGTCTCGGTCGCTCAAGGGGTGGTCTCACGACCAAGATCCACGCGGTCGTCGATCGGCAAGGTCTCCCGATCCGGCTCGGCCTGACGGCAGGCCAGGCGCACGATGCGCCCGCCGCGCTGATGTTTGCTCGACCAGCTCGAACCGCGCACCATTGTGCTCGGCGACAAAGCGTACGACGGCAACGCGATCCGCGACCTGATCGAAGGCCAAGGCGCAGTGCCCAACATCCCGGCCAAGTCGAACCGCAAATGGAAGCCCTGCTTCTCGAGGGCGCTCTACCGCGAGCGCAACCAGGTCGAACGCTTCTTCAGCAAGCTCAAACACTTCCGCCGCATCGCCACCCGATACGACAAGCTCGCCGACAACTTCCTCGCCATGGTCAAGCTCGCGTCAGTGCGCCTCTGGCTCCGCGCTTATGAGTCTGCGGCCTAGTCGAGCAACGCGTCGATCGCGGCCGCGAGCGCGATATCGCGCGAAGACAAGCCGCCCGCATCGTGCGTCGTCAGCAAGATGTCGACCCGGCTCCACACGTTCGACCATTCGGGGTGATGGTCGACTTTCTCGGCGAGCAGCGCGACGCGGGTCATGAAGCCGAATGCCGCCACGAAATCGGCAAAGACGAAGCGGCGCGTGAGGGCATCGCGCGCCTCGTCATAGTCCCATTCGCCGAGCGCATCGAGCGCGGTGGCGCGTTCGGCTTGCGTGAGCTGCTCGATCATCTTTGCGTCGTCCCCCGGTTCGCGCTTATGTCGCAGCGATGGAGCCGCTTCGTCAATTGCCGCCATCGCTGGCCGATATCGACAGTTTGGCGCGCGCGACGCTCGCGCGGTTGCCCGAACCATTCGCCGTCCACCTCGATGCGGTCGTACTGATCGTCGAGGACTTTGCTGACGATGCGGTTATCGCCGAAATGGGGATCGCCAGTCCATTCGACCTGACCGGGCTTTATTCGGGCCGACCGATCGGTGAACCTGCAGCGAGCGGTGATCCACCGGCCACGATCCACCTTTATGCCCGAGCCATCCTCGATGAATGGTGCGAGCGGGGCAACGAGCCGATCGATCATCTGGTCACGCACGTCCTGGTTCACGAAATCGGGCATCATTTTGGGCTGAGCGACGCCGATATCGATGCGCTCGAGTCGTCAGTCGCGTGACGCTGGCCTTCGAGCGTGTCGCGTGCGTGCGTGGGGGGCGGCGCTTGTTCGGCGACGTCTCGTTCGCGCTCGACGGCGGGGCGGCGCTCGTCGTTGGCGGGCCCAACGGCGTCGGCAAGTCGTCGTTGTTGCGGGTCGCCGCGGGGCTGCTGCGAACCGAAGCGGGGACCGTTCAGCGGCAGGGTGCGGTAGCGCTTGCCGACGAATCGCCAGCACTCGACCGCGCACTGCCGCTACTTGCCGCGTTACGGTTTTGGGCGGCGCTCGATGGGGGCGACGCGGAAGCGGCGCTTGCGGCGGTCGACCTGGCGCATCTGGCACAAGTACCGGTGCGGATGCTGTCGACGGGACAGCGCCGCCGCGCGACGCTTGCCCGCACGCATGCCAGCGGGGCGGCGATCTGGCTGCTCGACGAGCCCGCCAACGGCCTCGACGCTGGTGGCGTCACGATGCTCGAGCGGCTGATCGCCGGGCACCGTGCGCATGGCGGAATCGCAGTCGTGGCGACGCACCAGCCGATCGACGTGCCAGGTGCGCAGCGGCTGATGCTGGGATGAGCGTGTTCGCCGGGCTGGTCGTGCGCGATCTGCGGCGCGCGTGGGGGGCGGGGGGCGCGGCGCTGCCGGTCGTCTTTTTCCTGCTCGTCGCGACGCTCTATCCGTTTGCGGTCGGTCCCGATGCCGCAGTCCTTGCACGTACCGGCGGTGGGATGCTGTGGGTAGCGGCACTGCTCGCCGCGCTGCTGCCGGTCGATCGGCTGGTCGCCCCCGATGTCGCGAGCGGCGTGTTCGACCAGCTTGCGGTCCGCGGCATCATCGACGAGGTCGGCATCGCCGCCAAGCTCGTCGCACATTGGCTCGCCTTCGCGCCGGCGTTGATGCTCGCGGCGGTACCGGCGGCCGGGTTGCTGCGTCTCGATGGAGACACGCTCGCGCGGCTCGAGTTCGGGCTGTTGCTCGGCACGCCGGGCCTGGCTGCGCTTGGCGTCCTTGTCGCCAGCTTGACCGCGGGATTGAAGAGCGCATCGGCGTTGACCGGGTTACTGATGCTGCCGCTGGCGATTCCGATCCTGATCTTTGGCGCGGGCAGTCTCGCGCCCGTTGGTGGCGGCGCGCTCAAGCTGCTTGCCGCGACATCGCTCGTGCTGCTCGTGCTCGCCCCGATCGCCGGTGGTGCTGCGATCCGGGCAGGACGTGAATAGGGCACGCGTCGCCGTAGCTTATACGTTGCCACTCGCCACTCTGGTAAATCGTCGCAACATACGGCGGGCGTTCGTCAGCCGCGTCCAAGAGAGATGATCGCTGGGATAAGCGCTATGTGATATCGTGGGCGTGGCAAGGATGGTGCGCAGTTCGCTCGCGGTCATTTGTAGTTTCTTGGCAACATAATCGAGTTCGCGTTCCTCCTGCCGCGGCGCGATGATCGGCTGTGCCAGGACTTCAAGTGCCGCGTTGCGACTGATCTGGTCCGAGACGATCAACGCCGACAGGTGGAGTCTGCGTTTATCCTCTCCAACCTTGCGCGGCAGATACACGTCCTGATAGAATTTCGTGAATCGCGACTCGCTATGCTTCTCGCCATAGTCACGCCACCCATAGGTAAGCGCGAGTTCCCGACGCGCCTTTTCCTTGTTGTAATCGATGAAGTCGAGCGGCCGTGCCCGTCTGGGGTACCCGCGAATACGTGTCGCATAGAGGTAGTCGTAAGCGGTCGTGACCGGATACGACCGCAAGACCCCGGTCCCGAACTGCTTGTGGATCGCGGCCAGATGTTTGCCGTCGATCGAACTCGGGCCACCGTGTGGCACCGAGACCGATTCGGTGGCGAAATTGACGCCGCTCAGGAACGTCTTGACCCCATAATGCTGTGCGACCGCGATGAGCGTCGAAAAGAAGGCGTGATCCTGGGGAAAGTCCTGGTTGTACACGCCTGCGCGCAGGAACGCGCGCTGCAGGTCACGCATCTCGTCCCATTCGATGACGCTGGTCACGAGGTCCATTTTCGTGCCGCGGACGATCTTTTCGATATTGTGCACCGCCGGTTCGCTATTCCAACCGCCGTCGACGTGTACCGCGAGCAGACGCAGATCGTGCTTCGTAGCCATGACATGCGCCAGATAAGCACTGTCGATGCCGCCGCTCAGGCCAACCACCGCGTCATAGGCGCTGCGCCGCCCTTCGCGCCGAAGCCGTGCGACCAGTCGCGCCATTCGGACCGCACCCTGCGGGCCGGGCCAATATTCGTGCGGGCGGCGCGCGATCGCGTCCAGGCATCGATCGCAGCGCCCGTCGGTGCCGATGACAACGCCGGAAACATCGTCGGACATCACGCAGAAATTACACACACGGGCGACGGCGCGCGCGGTCACGCAGGTCGCCCGTCTGCAGGCGGATACGTCACAAGGACTGCACGCAGCGGGCCGATGAAACAAAATGCACTCCCCGACGCCGCCGCATCGGCTCCCGCGGCGATCGCCGCTTGCATGTCGGTGGCAGCGCCTGCGCCCCCGAGCGCGATGACGGGTGTGGTGAGCCGAGCCGAGAGCGCTCCGATCCCCGCGACATCCATGCCGTCGCGCATCCCATCGCGGTCGATCGATTGCAGCATGATTTCGCCCACGCCGGCCTCGACGAACGCGGTCGCCGCGTCGAACGGCGAGAGGGTATCCGCCGCGGCCTCATCGCCTGCCGACCCCTGATAATTGACGCAACCGATCAGCGACTGACTGCCAAAGATATCGGCGATCGCGCGCACGAGCGGCATCTTGCTGGGAGAAGAGATCACCAATTTCTCGATCCCACCGGCGATCAGCCGCCGCGCATGATCGAGGTCGGTGATGCCACCCCCGTATGACAACGGCATGAAGCATTCGGAGGCGAGCAGCCTGATGAAGTCGAAATCGGGCGACCGTCCGTCAGCCCCGGCGTCGATGTCGAGAACGCAAATCTCGTCGACTTCCTTTTCGTTGAAGATGCGCAGGACGTTGAATGGGTCGCCGATGTAGGTGCGTTCGCCAAACCGCACCGTTTTGATCAGGCGATGATCGTGATCGATCAGCAGCAACGGTATCAACCGCGTGTCGCTCACAATGATAATCCGGCAAAGCGCGTCAGCAGCGTGAAGCCGTGGCGATGGCTTTTTTCGGGGTGGAACTGCGCCCCGGTCACACGACCTGTGGCAATGATCGCGGTCTTCGCCCCGTCATAATCGACCGTGGCAACAATATCCGCGTCATGATCGCAGCAGAAGTGATAGCTGTTCGCGAAGTAATATCGCGCATCGGCAATCGCGGCCCAATGCGCCCGGCACGGATCAGCCATGCGCCAGCCCATGTTCGGAACCTTAACGGTGGGCGACGTGGGCATGATCCTGCGGCTCACGCCGTCGATAAGTCCGAGCCCCTCGGTGACTCCCTCTTCGCTTGCGCGCCCCAACAATTGCATGCCGAGACAGACGCCGAAGACATAAGCACCACTTGCGGCCGCCGCGACGATCGCAGCGTCGAGCCGGGATGCGCGCAGATTGTTCATCGCGGCATCGAACGACCCGACCCCCGGCAATATTATCCGCGCCGCACGACTCACGTCCGCGGGCGCAGCACTGAGGCGCGCGGGATAGCCGAGGTAGCTGAACATGTTCAGCACCGACGCTGCATTCCCGACATCATAGTCGACGATGATGATCTCATCGTATTGCATAGACGCTTCAGGCATCACTGCGCCCGGCGTAGGCCATGATCGCTTCGGCGACATGACAGATTTCATCGTCGCGCATCTCGGCGAAAATGGGGATCGACAGGATCGTCGATTGGTCGGCGAACGCGTTGGGAAAGTCCTCGGGGCGATGGCCGCGGTCCGCATAGGCCGGCACGAACGGCAGCGCGGTCGGATAGTTGACGATTGTCGCGATTCCGGCGGCAGCAAGATGCGTCGCCAGTCCACCCCGGTCGTGATGGCGGACGACGTACAGATGATGGACATGCTCGCGCCCTGGCGCCGTCTGCGGCAGGTCGAGGCCAGGCACATCGCGCAGCAGGGCTGCATAACGTGCGCCAATTCGCCGGCGCGCTTGCGTCCATGCCGCGAGATGCGGCAGCTTCACCGACAGAATGGCCGCCTGCAGTCCATCGAGGCGGCTGTTGATCCCTTCGACCAGGTGATCGCCCTTGCGCAGCCCGCCGTGGCGCGCGAACGCTGCCATCTTGTCCGCCAGCACAGGGTCATTGGTGGTGATCGCGCCAGCGTCGCCCATCGCGCCGAGGTTCTTGCCGGGATAAAAGGACCAGGTCGCGTCTCGCCCGAAGCTGCCGACCAGTCTGCCATCGATCCGCGCCAGATGCCCCTGCGCGCAATCCTCGACCACCCACAGGCCGTGGCGTTCGGCGATGGCCATGATCGCGGGCATATCGGCGGGCTGGCCATAGAGATGTACGGGGATGATACCGACGGTGCGCGGCGTTATCGCCGCTTCGATCGCGGCAGGCGCGATCGTAAAGGTCGTGCCGTCGGTGTCGGCAAAGACCGCGCGCGCGCCGGTCTGGCCGATCGTTTCCGACGTCGAGAACCAGCTGTGCGCGGTCGTGACGACCTCGTCGCCGAGGCCGGTGCCCAGCGCACGCATCGCGATGTAAAGCGCATCGGTCCCGTTGGCGCAGCTCACGCACGCCTGCGCGGCCATCATCTGCGCAAACTCGGCTTCGAAGCGCTCGACAAAGGGGCCGCGGATGAAGGCCGATTGCGCGATCACCTCGGCGATCGCCGCATCGATTTCGAGATTCAACGAAAGATACTGGCGGTGGAGGTCGGCGAACGGGACTATCGTCATCGTTCAGCGCTCGACCGACCGAAGGCGGCGCGCAGGATTGCCGGCATAAATCCCGGGCAGCACGATATCGCGCGTGACGACGGCTCCCGCCCCGATCACGACATCGTCGCAAATGCCAACCGGCAGGATCGTCGCGTTCGACCCGATCGAGACGCGGTCGCCGATCGTCGTCGCCTCCCACAGGCGCGTGTCGCCACGCGCCGGGCCGCCGCTGGCGAAGCGATCGTTGACGAACATGACCCCGTGACCGACGAAGCAATCGCAGCCGATCGTGACCAGTTCAC
>JAYTAR010000522.1:0-6008 GCA_043737455.1 Sphingomonadales bacterium
CGTCGTCGGTCTGCGACAGCAATGCGCCGTCCTCGTCGAAGACCTGCAGCCGGCTCAACGGCGGAACCCGGCTTCGGCCAATTCGGCGGCGATCATCCATTCCACGGCTTCGATCACACGCGCGGCCTCATCCATGTCGCACCCCCAACCGTAAAGGCCGTGGCTGCGGATGAGGTAAGCGGGGATCGCGTCTTGTGCCAGCACGGGCTCGATAGCCGCGACGATCGCGGTCATGTCCTGATCGTTCGGGACGATCGGCAACGGCACCGACACGTCGTGCGTCACGATCCCGGGCAAAGCCTTGAGCATCTCGTGCCCCGCGAGCGTATAGGCGGCACCTGGCGTCGCACGACTAAGGCCGACCGCGGCTGGCGAGTGACTGTGAAGCACTGCGCCGCAGTCGGGAAAACAGCGATAGAGTTGCAGATGCAGCGCAGTTTCCGCCGATGGTTTCTTGCCGTCGAGCGCGTTGCCGAGCGGATCGACGCGCATCACGTCGTCCGGGGTCAGTCTCCCCTTGTGCCGCCCCGACACCGTCACCGCAAAACCTTGCGCCAGCCGTACCGAATAATTGCCCGCAGTTGCCGGAGCCCAGCCCTTGCTATCCAGCCACCGGCCGATCTCCACGATCTGCTCGGCTGCTTGCGTGAAGCTAACCACATTGCCCCCGGTGCATCAGCATGGCGTCGGCGAGCGCCAGCGCGACCATCGCTTCCACGACCGGTGCGCCGCGGATGCCGACGCACGGGTCGTGGCGACCCTTCGTCACGACATCGGTTGCGGCACCCGCGCGGTCGATCGTCGGCACCGGCGTCAGGATCGACGAGGTCGGCTTGAACGCCACGCGCACGACGACGGGCTGACCGGTCGAGATACCACCCGCGACGCCGCCGGCATGGTTGTCGAGGAAGACCGGGCCGTCGTCGCCGGGCCGCATCGCGTCGGCATTGTCCTCGCCGCGCAGCGCGGCTGCTGCAAAGCCGTCGCCGATCTCGACGCCCTTGACCGCGTTGATGCCCATGCAGGCTGCGGCAAGTTGCGCGTCGAGCTTCCAGTAGAGTGGCGCCCCCCAGCCCGCAGGTACGCCGGTGGCGACGCATTCGACGACCGCGCCTAGCGACGAACCGGCCTTGCGCGCGCCGTCGACCAGCGCCTCCCACCGCGCGGCGGCGGCTGCATCGGCGCAAAAGAACGAGTTGCGCGCGATTTCGGCGGCGTCGAACGTCGTGGCTCGGTCGCCACCGATCGCGACGACGTGCGCGGTGATGCGCACGTCGGGAATGACGAGCCGTGCGACCGCGCCTGCCGCGACGCGCGCGGCGGTCTCGCGTGCCGACGACCGTCCGCCGCCACGATAATCGCGCAGGCCATATTTTGCATCATAGGCGTAATCGGCATGGCCGGGGCGGTAAGCGTTGGCGACGTCGGCATAATCCTTCGACCGCTGATCGACATTTTCGATGATCAGGCTGATTGGCGTACCCGTCGTGCGCCCCTCGAACACACCCGACAGGATGCGGACCGTGTCGGGCTCCTGGCGCTGCGTGGTGTATTTGGACGTGCCCGGCCGGCGCGCGTCGAGGAAGGGCTGAATATCTGCTTCGCTGAGCGCCAGCCCGGGCGGACAGCCGTCGACGATAGCGCCGAGCGCAGGCCCGTGCGATTCACCCCACGTCGTGAAGCGGAAACTGTGGCCGAAACTGTTATAGCTCACGCGCGCCGCGACCCCGTCAGTAATGATAGCGGCATTGCGCGATCTCCAGCGTCTGCGCGTCGCCAGTTCCCGTCACACGGTAGACGAGCCGATGCTCTTCGGTGATTCGCCGTGACCACCAGCTCTTCATGTTATACTTTAGAGGCTCGGGCTTGCCACTCCCGCGAAAGGGACTCTGGCGGCATTCTTCGATCAGCCGTTCGACTTTGCGCTGCGCTTTGGGATCATCGTCACGCAGCGCGAGATACTCGTCCCAACCGCGCGGCGTGAACCGAAGGTTCAAAGCGGCTGCATCGTCTCTGGATCAATCGAGATCATCCGACCGGCATCAGCGTCCGCAATCGACTCGAGCAACGCTCGCGCATTGTTGGGGCTCGCGAGCAGATAGCGCGTCTCGTTCATCGAGTTCCAGTCGTCGAGGCCGATCATGACAACGGGCTTGCCGCGCTGACGCGTGATCGCGATCGGCACGCAATCGTCGACCACGCGGTCCATGATCGCTTTCAGATTGGCACGGGTTTCGGAGTAGCTGACGATTTCCATGTCGAAACATTGCACCATAATTTGTGCAACGTCAAACTGGCTGCCAGATCAGCCATACCCGTATGTCGGCTCGCTCGCGACATGCGCTGTCCTACAACTAACCGATGCGGCAGGCTGGCGTGGTTCTCATGGCCGCGCGTCAGCCGTTCGCTCTTTCACATCGTCGATGCCCAATTGAAGCGATCCGGCGCGCTCACCTTCCCGGACAGCAAATGGTCGTCCACCCTGCGAAGTGTGTGAAGTGAACGCACGCAAAACCGTCGTTTAGGAGCTCCGCGAGCACCCGCGCAGCAGTCGCAGACCGGCCCCTCGTCGATCAGATCTAGGCCAGCGCGATGTCGGGCGCGTCTTCGGCCTTCATTCCGACCACCTGATACCCCGCATCGACATAGTGAATCTCGCCCGTCACGCCCGACGACAGGTCGCTGCACAAATAGAGGCCCGCGCCGCCGACGTCATCGATCGTCACGTTTCGCTTCAACGGGGCATTCAATTCGTTCCACTTCAGGATATAGCGGAAGTCACCGATCCCCGACGCGGCGAGCGTCTTGATCGGCCCCGCCGAGATCGCGTTGACGCGAATATTGTCGCGCCCCAGATCGACCGCGAGATATTTGACCGACGCCTCGAGTGCCGACTTGGCGACACCCATGACGTTATAATGCGGAATGACTTTCTCCGCGCCGTAATAGGTAAGCGTCAACAGGGTGCCGCCGTCGGGCATCATCGCCTGCGCGCGCTTGGCGACCGCGACGAACGAATAGACGCTGATGTTCATCGTCATCAGGAAATTGTCGAGGCTGGTGTCGTAGAAGCGCCCGCGTAGTTCGTTCTTGTCCGAATAGCCGATGGCATGAACGACGAAGTCGATCGTCGGCCACCGCGCGGCCAGTGTCGCGAACGTCTTGTCGAGCTCCGCCATGTCGGCGACGTCGCACTCGATCAGAAAGTCGCTGTCGAGCTCGGCGGCGAGCGGGCGCACGCGCTTCTCGAGCGCTTCGCCCTGATAGCTGAAGGCGAGCTCGGCCCCGGCCTCGCGAAGCTTGCGCGCGATGCCCCACGCGAGCGAGCGGTCGTTGGCAAGCCCCATGATCAGCCCGCGTTTCCCCTGCATCAACATTCAAGTCACTCCTTTAGCCAGGGTGTAGACCGGGCGCGGCCTTGTCCGACAGCGCGGCGTTCAGATGGGCGCCGATGACGAAGCCCAGCCCGACGAACCAGAAAAACACCAAAGCGATGATCACGCCCGCAAGGCTGCCGTAGGTCAGGTCGTAATTGGCGACGCTCGAGATCAGCAGCGGCAAAGCGGTGAGCGCCCCGTACCACCAGAGCGCGACGAACAGCGCGCCGGGCCATTTGGGGAAGCGACCCAGGCGATAGCTGCTGGGCGTCAGCGTCCACATCAGCGCGTAGATCGCCCCCCATGCAATCAGTAGTGGGACGAGCCTTCCAACCTGGATCCAACCGATCAGATCGTTTGCGTAGGGGAAAAGCCGGTAGATGAACTGCTCGACCGCAACGAGCAAAACCTGCGCGGCGAACGCGATCATCATCAGGATGACTGCGCCAAAGATCATGCCCATCGAGGATAGGCGGTAATGCCAGAACGGTGCCGACATCGTCGCGCCATAGGCACGGCGCAGGATATCGCGCACGGTCTCGATGAAGCTGCCAACCGTCCACAGGCCGACCGCGCCGCCGATCCACAACAGCCAGCCGGTGCGCTGGGTCAGCACATCGTGCAGCGGCTGCGCGAGCAACACGCGGACCGATTCGGGCAGTGTCGCCATCAATGAAGCGACCGCGCGGAGCGTGTCGGCGTCGCGTCCGAACAGGCTCGCCACCGCCGCCGTCACGATCACGAACGGGAACAGCGTAAGCAATGTGAGATATGCCAGATTGCCGGCATGGATGAATCCGTCGGTGAAGACCCCGACGACTACACGCTTGACGACTTCGACCGCGCGTTCGGGAATGCCAAGGCGGTCGAGACGCGCGCGCGCTCCTTTGCTTCGTGCCTCGGGCGACTGCGGCGACGGGGCATCCTGCATGCGTGGCTATACGCCGAGCCGCGCGCGCGGGTTGCCAAGCGTGTCACCTGCCGCTTGCGCCCATGCCGTCAACGCCGCATCGGCAGCGGGCAGTTCGATCGCCAACGTGACGAGCTGGTCGCCGCGCGTCCCGTCCTTGCCGGTAAAGCCGCGCCCGCGCAGCCGCAATACCTTGCCTGACGATGCCCCAGCCGGAATGGCGAGCATGACCGGTCCGTCGACCGTCGGTACTTTGACCGGTCCGCCGAGCACGGCTTCAACGAGCGTGATCGGCAGGTCGAGCCGGATCGCGTCGCCCCCGTCCTTCGACAGGGCAGGCTCGCGCCGAAAGAACGCATGGCTGCCGATCTCGATCGTCACCATTGCGTCGCCCGCGCCACCGGGCGCGACTTCGCCCTTTCCGGTCAGCCGCATCTGCGTGCCGTGTTCGACGCCTGGGGGAAGTTTCAGGTCGATCGTCTTGCCATCGGCGAGCGTGATGCGTTGCGGCTTGGCGGCGGCGGCTTCCTCGAACGGCACCTGCAGACGGTAGCCGATGTTCGCGCCTTTCGCCGCCGCGCGCGTCTGTCCGAACGGGCTGCGCGCACCGCCGCCACGCCCGCCGAACAGTCCTTCGAAGATGTCGCCGAAGTCCGCGCCCGCCGCGGGATTGCCACCCGCACTCGGTCGCCCGCCACCGCCGAAACCGAACGGCGCGGCTGGGTTGCCGTCGCTATCGATCTCACCGCGGTCGAAGCGCGCGCGCTTGTCGGCGTCGGACAACAGATCGTAAGCGGCGGTCACCGTCGAAAACCGCTCGGTTGCCTTGGGGTTGTCGGGGTGACGATCGGGATGAAGCTGCTTGGCGAGCTTGCGATACGCTTTCTTGATGTCGGCTTCGCTCGCCCCGCGCGCGACACCCAGCGTTGAATAGGGATCAGCCATGGCGCGTCACCTAGGGGATGGCTCCCCCAAGGACAACGGCCACGGCCTCAACCAGCAGCAGTGCTAATTTGCACGCGGTGCTGCCGCCGCTGCGTTCTCAGGCAGCCCGCCCATCTTCGTGACGAGTTTGGTATAGGCGTCGAGATAGGCGAGGAGGATGATCTGCCCGACGGCGGTATCTTGATAACCGCCGCCCGCGGCACCGCCGAACGCACCGCCGGCAAAGCCACCACCGCCGCCGCCAAAGCTCCAGTCGGTCTTGCGCGCATAGCCCTGCGTCAGCGCCTCTTCTTCGGTGGTGCGGGCATTCACGATCGACAAGGTGACGTTCGCCTCACCCTTTTTAACGTTGATACCGCCCGCAACCGCGCCCGCGATCGCGCCAAAGCCGCCGAACGCGCGGCCGATGCCGCCAAGCACGGCACCCGCACCACCGCCACCCGAATTACGGTTTGCGGTCACGATGTTGGGCTCAAGGTAATAATCGGCGGCCTTGACCTGTGCACGACCCAGATTGGAACCGGCCTGCAACTCGCCGCTGTCGGCCATCGCGCGCTCCATCGCGCGGCTCTGCATCGAGCGGCCGCGATTGACGAGCCCGAAGCAGCCCGACTGCTGAACGAACACTTTAAGAATGGCTTCGGGTGACCCGAGATTGAGTTCGCGCCACCACTGATTGTCGGGTTCGACGATCGCGATCGTGCCAAGCCGCTTGGTGCAGGTCGGGATCTGCTTTTCGGCGCGTTCCTGCGCGCGCCGCGCCGACGACGCCCCCT
>JAYTAR010000523.1:0-2380 GCA_043737455.1 Sphingomonadales bacterium
CTGCCGTCCACGCGCAGGCGATGGCGGTCGAGGCCGCGATCAAGCAGCCCGGCGCTGCCGGTGAGATCGTTGCGCATCACGCCATGCTCGCGAGTGCGCGCGCCGCCGCCCGGCGCGGCTAACGCCGCCCGCTTGACCATGCCCCACCCGCTCGCCACAAGGCGCAGCCGTGGCCGATGACCTATCCACCCTGTCGTTCGAGGACGCGCTGCGGCGGCTCGAGGCGATCGTGCAGCGGCTCGAAAGCGGCGACGCGAGCCTCGACGAATCGATCACGCTCTACAGCGAAGGCGCGGGTCTGCGCGCGCAGTGCGAGGCGCGGTTGAAATCGGCGCAGGAGAAGATCGACCGCATCGTCCTGGGGGCCGATGGCGTGCCGACCGGTGTCCGCGCGTTCGATCCGGCCTGAGGCAGCGATGGGGGTGGTGGCACCGATCCTGGGCGCCGCGCTGACCGACATCGCGCGCGACATCGACCGGCTGTTCGACCATATCCTCGCGGTCCCGGGCGATCCGCGCGAGCGCCTTTACCAGGCGATGCGCCACGCGAGCATCGGCGGGGGCAAACGGTTGCGTCCGTTGCTCGTGGTGGCCGCCTGCGCCTTGTTCAACGTCGACCGCGACGCCGCGCTGCGGGTGGGCTGCGCGGTCGAGGCGATCCATGTCTACTCGCTGATCCACGACGATCTGCCGTGCATGGACGACGACGACATGCGGCGCGGCAAGCCCACCGTGCACATGGCGTTCGACGAGGCGACGGCGGTGCTTGCGGGCGATTCGCTGCATGCGCTCGCGTTCGAACTACTGGCCGATGGCGAGACGCATGCCGACCCGTTCGTACGGATCGAGCTGATCGAGGGGCTGGCGCGCGCGTCGGGCCCGTCGGGCATGGCGGGCGGGCAGATGATGGACATCGCCGCCGAGACCTCGCGCGACTTCGATCTCGCCGCCGTCTCCCGGCTGCAATCGATGAAGACCGGTGCGCTGATTGCGTTTTCGGTCGAGGCGGGCGCCATCATGGGGCGGCTCCCGACCGAGGGGCGAGCACTGTTGCGCGGTTATGCGCGCGACATCGGCCTGGCGTTCCAGATCGCCGACGACATCCTCGACGTCGAGGGCGACGCCGGGCTGGCGGGCAAGGCGCTGCGCAAGGACGCGGGCGCGGGCAAGGCGACGTTCCTGTCGCTGCTGGGGCTGCCGCGCGCCAAGGCACAGGCGGCGATGCTCGTCGACCAGGCGACCGGCCATCTCGCCAGCTTCGGACGCGAGGCCGACCTGCTGCGCGAGATCGCACGCTATGCAGTCGAACGTGACCGGTAGGATGCGTATCGGCGTCTATCCCGGCACGTTCGATCCGCTCACTCATGGGCATATGGACATCATCGCGCGCGGCGCGCGGCTCGTCGACCGGCTGACGATCGGCGTCACCACGAACCCGTCGAAGTCGCCGATGTTCAGCGTCGACGAGCGGCTGGCGATGGTGCGGCGCGAAACCGCGGGCATTGCGGGCGTCGACGTTGTCGCGTTCGATGCGCTGCTGATGAACTTTGCCGAAACGCAGGGCGCGACGATGATCGTGCGCGGGCTTCGCGCGGTCGCCGACTTCGAATATGAATATCAGATGGCGGGGATGAACCAGCAGCTCAACGATCGCATCGAGACAGTCTTCCTGATGGCCGATGTCGCGCTCCAGCCGATCGCGTCGCGCCTGGTGAAGGAGATCGCGCTCTATGGCGGGGCGATCGACAAGTTCGTGCCGCCGCGCGTCGCCGCCGAGCTCGTCGCGCGCGTCGCGGTGGTGGGCCGCAAGGGCAGTTGATCAGCCGACGTTCACCCACACGCCGCCAACACGCACTCAACTCGACGAAGGAAAGACCGCAATGAAGATTCTGCTCGGGTTCATGGCAGTGCTGGCGATGGCCAGTCCCGGCATCGCCAAGAAGAAGAAGGCCAAGGTCGCGGCCCCCGTCGCGGCGGTGGCGGTCCCCGAGCCCGCGGTCACGCCCGACAATGTGCTCAACCTCCAGATATCGACCGGCGGCACCGTGGTCATCGTGCTGCGCCCCGACAAGGCGCCGAACCATGTCGCGCGCATCCAGCAGCTGACGCGCGCCGGTTTCTACGACGGGCTGACGTTCCACCGCGTGATCGAGGGGTTCATGGCGCAGGTCGGCGACCCCAAGGGCACCGGCGAGGGCGGATCGTCGCTCCCCGACCTGACCGCCGAATTCAACGACCTGCCGCACGTTCGTGGTGCAGTATCGATGGCGCGGACCAGCAACCCCAACAGCGCGAACAGCCAGTTCTTCATCGTGTTCATGCCCACGCTCCGCCTCGACAACACTTACACCGTGTTCGGGCGCGTCCAGTCGGGCATGGCC
>JAYTAR010000524.1:0-2380 GCA_043737455.1 Sphingomonadales bacterium
CACGGACCGATACGACGGCGCGATCATCTGCACCGCTTCCTCGCGAGACATGCCCTGGACCACACGCCCGTCCGGCAAACGGGTCGCCGCGACGTTGCCAGGCTGGTTTAGTGTCACGACAACGAACCCCTCGCCCGCGAGCGCTGCGGTCTGGAAGCTGCTCATCTGCATATAGCCGGTCATGCCCGGCAGGTAGATCACCACCGGATAGCGCCTCTCGATGCGCGGACGCGCGCCTTCGGTCCATGGCGCCGTGATCGTGCCGATGCGCGCAAGTGCTCGTCCTAAGAGCCGTCCTTGATTGCGCTGGATCGCCGCAAGGACTGGTTCGGCATCAGGAACATAGCGAACTATGCGACCTTTTACGGAAGCGGGATACAGGATTTGGAACGGCACAACGCGCGCGCCGGCCGTTGCGAAAAATTCCAGTCTTTTCCGGTCGGTCGCGGCATCGCTGACCGCACCGACGAAGCCCGACGCCGGAGGCGAGACCATGTGCATCGGCAGACCGATCGACCAGAACCATAGGGCAGTTAGCCCGAGCAGCGAGCCAATCGTCGCCGCTATAACCGTGCCTCGCCTCATCGGTGCTGGCTCCGGCGATGTGATCCTGCCCTCACTGGCGCACCCTTGGATGCCAAAGTGTCGCGATCAAAAGGCTCGGAATACTCAGGATAGCGAACGTCACCAGCGGGTCGTAGAAAGACCCGGCAACAGGAAACACCGCCCACGAGACGTTGATCATGGTGTGAAACAGAATTGCCACGAGCATGCTTCCGTTGGTGTTCTCGAACAGCCAGACGATAATGATGCGAAGCGCGACGGCGCTCAGGCTGTGCCAAACGATCCAGTCGGCGGTGCGCCCCAGTTGCACGAACGGCACGACGTGCCAGATCGCCCAAACCGATCCCAGCACCAGCGCCGATACCAAGACGCCCTTGCGCTTTCGCAGAGCGGGATAGCCATAACCCTGCCAGCCGACCTCTTCGCCGACGGCTGCGACAAAGAAGGCGGTAATCAGGAAAAGCGCCTCGCCAAGTGCGATCCGTGGAACAGGCACCGATGTGCCCGACATCCGCAGCACGGCAAATTCCGCGAGGCACACGACCGGGACGAATAGAAGCGCGATTACATACCAGCGAACGTTACCGCGCCAGTCCAGGCTGAGCATGTCTCGATACCAAACGCGCAATTCGCCGGCCCCTCGCTCACTGAAGATAAGCACTGAAGCGGCCAACGCCGGAACGAAAGTCATGAGCGCACTCGTCGGAAGGAGCGGCAGTCCGGTCAAACGAGCGCCCGTTGTTCCCAGCACATAGAAGGGCACTGAAAGCACAAACACGAGAAGGAAGAGCCTATGTTCGACTTCTCGTTGATCGCGTCGAGGTCGGGCGCAAGCGGATCCGGATCGTCGGATCAAAGACCGATCTTGCGAAGGCGGCCGCCCAGTGCGGGCAGGCGGTGCCCAAAGCTGACCGGAAATGGCGCACCCGACACGATTCGAACGTGTGGCCTCCACCTTCGGAGGGTGGCGCTCTATCCAGCTGAGCTACGGGTGCACTTGTCTGGTCGTAACAGCGCAGGCACGCGTTTGCCAGCGTTAACGTGCCGCAGCCTTGACCGCGAGCTTGATCGGCTGAAACTTGCCAAGGCCGCAGCTCGCGCCCTGACTAAGGCCCGGCGACTGAAGGACGGTGATGATATCGACCGAGCAGAGCTGGCTGAGCGATGTCTTGTAGCTAAACCGCTCCTCGAACCCCAGGCTCGGACAGCTATGCGGCAATGTGTTGCGATAGACCTGGCCGCCTGCCAGATGGAAATCGATGATGCCGTCGCCGTGTACGCGCGTCTCGCGAATGCGTGTCAAGGACACGCAGTCGACAGCTTCGCCGATCGGCGTTGCGGCAGGGGGTATCGCGCGATTGCGCGGCGCAGCGGTTACGGTGGTGGCGATCAGGGCTGCGGCCGTTGCAAGTTTCAGCATGCGTCTCATGTTTGTGGTTCCTGCAACTTTGGCGTTTTGTCGCGCGGCGGCGATGACTTGGGCCTGAACGTGCACAGATCGGTGACGACACAGCGCCAGCATTCGGGGGTGCGCGCCTTGCATGTGTAGCGCCCGTGCAAGATCAGCCAATGATGCGCCTGGACGCGGAACGGGGCAGGGGTCTGTCGCTCGAGGATCTTTTCGACCGCATGCGGCGTCTTCGCTTTGGCCAGGCCGGTGCGGTTCGCGACCCGAAACACGTGCGTGTCGACGGGAAAGGTTTCGGCGCCGAGCGCGACGTTGAGCACGACATTGGCGGTCTTGCGCCCCACGCCGGGCAGCGCGGTCAGTGCGTCGCGGTCGGTCGGTACGATGCCGCCGTGTCGTTCGACCAGC
>JAYTAR010000525.1:0-14511 GCA_043737455.1 Sphingomonadales bacterium
ACCTTTTCAACCAGGCCACCATGGCCCGTGACGGCGATCACGCGGTCGCCGACCTCGAAACCCGTGACCCCGTGACCCACGGCCTCGACCAGCCCGGCGACCTCGCCACCCGGCGCGAACGGCCGCGGCGGCTTCATCTGATAGCGGTCCTCGATGATAAGCACGTCGGGATAGTTGATCGCGCAGGCCTTGACCGCGACGAGCAACTGCCCCGGCCCCGCGACCGGTGCTTCGACTTCGGACAGGACGAGCGTTTCGGGACCACCGGTAACGGTCGAGAGCAAGGCCTTCATGCGGCAATCCCCGAGTTCAGCCACGACCGGGCGGCGGTCGTGCGCGTTTCATATCCGGCGATGCGATCCGCCGCCGCGAGCGTCAAACCGACCTCGTCGATGCCGCCGAGCAAGCAGGCCTTGCGAAAGGCATCGATTTCGAACGTGAAACGATCCTGGAAATGCGTCGTCACGGTTTGCGCGTCGAGGTCGATGTGGACCGGTTCACCCGCCGTCGCCACTGCCATCAGCCGGTCGATTGCAGGCTGTGGCAGCACGACCGTCAAGATGCCGTTCTTGAACGCGTTTCCGGAGAATATATCCGAGAACGACGGTGCGATCACCGCGCGCACGCCCATGTCACCGAGTGCCCAAGCCGCATGCTCGCGGCTCGATCCGCACCCGAAATTGTCGCCCGCGATCAGCACCGGCGCGCCTGCAAAGCGCGCATCGTCGAACACATTGCCCGGCTCGGCACGGACCGTCTCGAACGCACCGCGCGCTAGCCCGGACCGCGTTACCGTTTTCAACCAGCGCGCAGGAATGATGACGTCGGTATCGACGTTCGCGCGGCCAAAGGGATACGCCCGCCCCTCGATCGTGGTGACGGGGGTCACGCCATCAATTCCCGCACGTCGGTCAAGCGTCCGGTCACCGCCGCCGCCGCCGCCATTGCGGGGCTCAACAGATGCGTGCGCGCGCCAGGCCCCTGCCGGCCAACGAAATTGCGGTTGCTGGTCGAGGCGCAGCGCTCGCCCGGCGGCACCTTGTCGGGATTCATGCCGAGGCACGCCGAACAGCCCGGCTCTCGCCATTCGAGCCCGGCGTCGATGAACACGCGGTCGAGCCCCTCGGCTTCGGCCTGGCGCTTGACGAGGCCCGAGCCCGGCACAACGATCGCCCATTTCACCCCGTCGGCCTTGCGACGTCCACGCAGCACGTCGGCGGCGGCGCGCAGATCCTCGATCCGGCTGTTGGTACAGCTGCCGATAAAGATGTTCTCGACAAGGACGTCCTGCAGGCGTTGGCCCGGCGTCAGGTCCATATAGGCAAGCGACTTGACCACCGCGGCGCGCTTGCCGGCGTCGGCAAAGCTGTCGGGATGCGGCACCGTGCCGGTAATTGCGACCACGTCCTCGGGACTGGTGCCCCATGTCACCGTCGGGCCGATATCGCTCGCCGCCAGCGTGACCGTCTTGTCGTACACGGCACCCGCGTCGCTCGGCAACGTCCGCCAATAGTCGACCGCGGCCTCCCAATCCGCCCCCGACGGGGCCATCGGCCGCCCCATCAGATAGGCAAAGGTCGCCTCGTCGGGCGCGACCAGCCCCGAGCGCGCGCCCCCTTCGATCGACATGTTCGCGACGGTGATGCGCCCCTCGACCGAGAGGTCGCGGATCGTATCGCCGGTATATTCGATGACATGGCCAGTCCCGCCCGCGGCCCCGATCCGCCCAATGATCGCGAGCACCAGATCCTTGGCACTGACCCCGAAGCCGAGACTGCCCTCGACGCGCACCTCCATCGTCTTGGCCTGCTTCAGCAGCAAAGTCTGCGTCGCGAGGACGTGCTCGACCTCGCTCGTGCCGATGCCGAACGCGAGCGCGCCTAGCCCCCCGTGCGCCGCGGTATGGCTGTCGCCGCACACGATCGTCGTGCCGGGCAGCGAGAACCCCTGCTCGGGGCCGACCACATGGACGATGCCCTGCTCGGCGGCGGTCGCGTCGATGTAGCGGATACCGAACGCAGGCGCGTTGCGCTCGAGAAGTGCCAGCTGCTGTGCGCTTGCGACATCGTCGATCGGCACGCGTGCACCGGTGGCGTCGCGCCGCGGCGTCGTGGGAAGGTTATGGTCGGGCACCGCGAGCGTCAGGTCGGGCCGTCGCACGCTGCGCCCCGCGACGCGCAAGGCCTCGAATGCCTGCGGGCTCGTGACTTCATGGACCAGGTGCCGATCGATGTAGATCAGGCATGTCCCGTCGTCGCGGCGCTCGACGACATGATCGTCCCATATCTTTTCGTAGATCGTGCGCGGTCGACTGGCCATGCGGTTCTATTGGGCGGCTGCGGACGGCTTCGCAAGACGCGCCTCGAGAAAGGCAACGCTGTCGTCGAGCACGGGAGCCTTGCCGCGAAATGGTCGCGACAGTGCCATCACGATGTCTTCATGCCCCTGCCCCGCATATTCCTTCAGCACGACCGGTGCGCCGAGCTGCTTCAGTCGCGCGGCGAGGTTGCGGGCATTCTTGGGGCGGACGAGATCATCATCGCTGCCGGTCACCAGCAGCATCGGCGGTGCATCGCGGCGTGCGTACGCGATCGGTTGAGTTTCCTGCGGACGCGGCCATGCGCTCATCGCGTCGATCGCGCGGCCGGTGAACGGCAGGAAATCATACGGTCCCGACAGCCCAACCGCTGCCCGAACGATGCCCGGATCGACCCCGGCGCGCGTCAGCCACTGCCGATCGAGTGCAAGCATGGCGACCGCGTGCGCTCCCGCCGAGTGCCCGGCGAGCGCGATACGGTCACGATCCCCGCCGTACTCTGCCACATGGTCGTGCGTCCACCGCACGGCGTCGGCAGCGTCCTCGACGAAGGCGGGGAAGCGTACCCCGGGCACTTTGCGATAATCGGGGACCACGACGACGAACCCGCGTGCGGCAAAGGCACGCGCGGCGAAACCATATTCGCCGCGCGCGCCCTTGTTCCAGCCGCCCCCGTAAAAGAACACGATGACCGGATGGCGCGCGCCAGCATCGCTCGCGGGTGCCCAGACGTCGAGCCGCTGGCCGTGCGCACCAAAGGCAATTGCCGACGCGACGCGTTGCCCGGATGCGCCCGGCGTAACCCGATCGAGCCCGTCGAGCAGCGCCGGCGGTGAGCAGGCGGCAAGCAATGAAGCGACGACCGCGAGGGCGGCATGTCTTAGCGATCCCATCACTCAGTTCCGGCTTCGAAAGCCGATGCCGGCGCCAGCAAACTTGAACTCTTGAACAAGTATTGCGCGACCGCATCGATATGACGACCGATCGGCGTTCCGCGCACTTGTTCGTAATGCACCACATCGACCCGTACGGCCAAGTTGCTGTCGTCGAAGCGCGTTCGCAGCCGGTCGATCAGCATCGGTGAAATATCCCCGTACACGACAAGGTCGATATCCGAAGCAGCCGTATTTGTCCCCATCACTCGCGAGCCGAAGACGCCGACCTGCTCGAACGACGTCGCGAAGGGACGAAGAGTCTCGAGGACGATGGCACGCTCGCGCTCGGTCAGTGCGATTTCAGTGTCTGTCACCAACGTCCCATTCAGCACGTGCAGTCATCAGCGTTTCGTGGAGTTCTTCCAAAATCCCCAGATAGCTGTCTCTGATGTCGATCGTAACGCGTTCAAACATGTCGCGGCTATAGATGTGCGACATCGCATTTCGCGCCTCGAGTGCGTTCATCCAGTCTTGGCCCCGCGCAATGTAGCCAGCCGCGAACGCGGTGCGAATAGCTTCAGCCGCCGTAATCTTCGTCAAAGTCACCTGATCGTAGATCAGATAATCCTTGAGCGTCTTCCAAGCCAATTCCCACGAATATTCGAACCGTTTCACCAGCGCCTCGAGCAGAATTGGATGGGCACCCGGCGCAAAGGCGAGCTCGACACCTTCGCGCAGCAATATGATCGCACGGTCGAAATTGGAAAAGCGCTGAATCCAGCGCGGTGTGCTTGGGTCCGCAATGTCCATCGACCTCGCCTTATCGGCTAACCGAGTGACTGTCAGCGGTTCAATCTTCGGGCGTTACCACCGCCGCGCCCGCCTGGGACTTATCGAGCCCCAACCAATCGGTACGCTGGAACCCGTATAGTCGATCGAGCAGATCGAGCTGAAGCCCTACGGGCTGGCCGCTTTGCGAATTCCACAACATCGCGATACCCGATCGGCGAACAGGATCGAACAACACCGTCGCGCGGTAGCCCATCACCGCGCCCTGATGGCCGATCAAGCGGTGCCCCCGATAATTATAATCGCGCCAGCCCAGCGCATATTGCGAAGCGCCCATCGCGCGGTTGAAGACACCGCGACGTCGGTCGGTGAAGATGCGCGGCGCATGGATCTGGTTTAGCACAGGCATCGGCACGACCTGCTGTGCTTCGCCCATCTGCACCTGCATCCAGCGCGCCAGATCGAGGATCGACGAATTGACGCCACCGGCGGCGGGCACGCGGTAGTAGTTGTCGTTCACCGTCACAGTCCGCCGTCCAACATGCGGCTTGGCCCAACTGCGCGACGCGATCAGCCCCGCGCGGCTGACGCTGGCATCGATCATCCCCAGCGGCATGAACAGGCGCTGCTGCACCGCTTGCGCATAGGAACGCCCGGTCAGGTTCTGGACGATCTCGCTCGACGCATCGAAGGCGACATTCTGATAGGCATGACACTGCCCCGGCGCACACGCCGGTGTTAGCAGCGCAAGTTGCGGGCGCAGCAGGCGGGGATCGCCCCCCGCCTCGAGCTTGTTATCGAGCGCGTTGCGCACCAACCCGAGCCGATGCGAGAGCAGATCGTCGACAGTCGCAACCCGCTCGGCACCGCCAGGCAGTCGCAACGTCGTGTTGTACGTCGACATCGGCGCATCGAGCGAAACCTTGCCCTCGGCCGCAAGCTCGCCGACCATCGTGGCCGCCACGCCCTTCGACAGCGACGCCCAGCGGAATACGGTTCGCGGATTGACCCCTTCGCCACTGCCGAGCGCGGTCGTGCCATAGCCGCGCGCAAAGGCGATTTGCCCCTCCTCGACCACCGCGACCGCCAGCCCGACCATATCCGGCCGCGCCATGATGCCCGCGATCCGCGCGTCGAACGCGCCATAATCGATCCGTCCCGCGCCCGGCGTAACCGACGGCGGCAGAAATACCGTCGTCGGCGCGGCGGGCCGAGCCGAGGCCGGTGAGCCGAGTTGGCTAACCACCGTTACGAACCCGAATGCCGCGATGCCCGCGACCGCCAGTACCCGTGTCACTTCAGAGCGTTTCATCGGTTCGACCCATAAGCCCAAGAAGTTAACCTACGCTGATGTTTGCCAGCGGTCACGAGGATTGCAGCCGATTGTGGCAAAAGTCAGATCAGGTACCGCGCACTGGTTTTCGCGGCCACTTCATCAGCGCCCACACCGGATGAAAGTTTGTCCAGACGGAACGGCGATGCATGGTCGTCGCGGCGGAAAACCGCCAGGTCGGTGATGATCATGTCGACGACGTTCTTGCCGGTGAGCGGCAGCGTACAGGCGGGGATGAACTTGGGCGTGCCGTCTTTGGCAACATGTTCCATCACGACGATGATCCGCTTGACCCCGGCGACAAGGTCCATCGCGCCGCCCATGCCCTTGATCATCTTTCCCGGGATCATCCAGTTGGCGATATCGCCGTTCTCGCCGACCTCCATCGCGCCGAGTACGGTCAGATCGATGTGTCCGCCCCGGATCATCGCGAACGAGTCTTCGGAGCCGAAATAGGATGAAGAGGCCAGTTCGCTGATCGTCTGCTTGCCCGCGTTGATCAGGTCGGGATCGACGTCCTCGTCATACGGAAACGGCCCGATGCCGAGCATGCCGTTTTCCGACTGCAGCGTCACTTCGACACCGGGCGGTACGTGGTTGGCGACGAGCGTGGGAATACCGATGCCAAGGTTGACGTAATAGCCGTCCTGCAGTTCCTGGGCAGCCCGCGCCGCCATCTGGTCGCGCGTCCAAGGCATTTACAAATTTCCCTTCGGCCAAAGCGTCGGCCAAGCGTGCCAGGTTCCGATCGCAAATATCAGGCCGTAAGCGGTGACGATCGCTGCGGAGCCATAAATGAAGCTGGGTGGCAGATCGGGCCGCCACTTCTGCATGACTGGCACCGCCAGCCCGCGTACCAGAAGGACCGCCGAGATTGCGACCAGCGCCACGCCGGTCAGCGGCAGCGCGGGAATCAACCCTGCCGCCGAGAACGCGATCGCTGCCCAGACGAAGAGCACAGCCGCGACCGCCCCGGCCACCAGCGCAGGTCGTACATCGCCGCGCTCCGCGCCGCGCGCCAGCCGCTCTCCTGCCCCCATCGCACGGAACCACACCGGACCACCGACGATGCACGCAAGATGCGCAAGCGCTGCCGCGATGCTGATTACTCCAGCGGCAATCAGCCAAGCTGCACCGGGAACCGGTTCAGGCATCCACCCGCTCACGGACCGTCCTGAATTCGATCCGCTTGTCATAGGGCGCGCCGCAGATCAGGCGCTTGATATAGATCCCGGGGACGTGGATGGCATCGGGATCGAGCGCGCCCACGGGCACGATTTCCTCGACTTCGGCGACGGTCATGTGGCTCGCGGTCGCCATCGGCTGGTTGAAATTTCGCGCAGTCTTGCGAAACACCAGATTGCCCGCCGCATCGGCTTTCCACCCCTTGATGATGCTCAGATCGGCGACGATGCCCCGTTCGAGGATGTAGTCCTGGCCATCGAAGGACTTCACGTCCTTTCCTTGCGCGACGAGCGTGCCGACCCCGGTTTTTGTGTAAAATCCAGCGATGCCCGCGCCGCCCGCACGGCACCGTTCAGCGAGCGTTCCCTGCGGACAGAATTCGACCTCGAGCTCGCCCGCTAGATATTGCCGCTCGAACTCCTTATTCTCCCCGACGTAGGATGAGATCATCTTCCTGACCTGACGGCTGCGCAACAATTTGCCGAGGCCGACACCGTCGATGCCGGCATTGTTGCTGGCGATCGTGAGCCCGGTGACGCCCGACGCCTCGATCGCATCGATCAGCCGCTCGGGCATTCCCGACAGTCCAAAGCCTCCGCAACAAATCGTCATGTCGTTGCGCAGCAGGCCATCGAGCGCAGTTACGGCGTCAGGATAGATTTTGTGCATCCGCCGGGCTTAGCGTTGTCTGAATGCCAGTCGCAAGCCCGGACGTGGCCATTGCCGCTTCACAAGGCGTCCGGTGCCGGAAAGCGTCACATAGGCCGTCGTCATATCGGTGCCGCCCCACGCGATATTGGTCGTGAACGGGTCGTCGGTCGCGACGAAGTCGACCAGCGCGCCCGTCGGCGAAACAACGCTGATTCCGCTTTCGCCAATCGTCGCGACCGCGATATTGCCGCCTGCCTCAACGCCCAGCGAGTCGAAGAATTTATATCCGGCTGGCCGATATAACGGGATACCGGCACCGCCGACGCCGACGGTCAGATCGACCTCGCCGGGCGCTGAGACTGCGAACGCCATCAGGCGGCAGGTGTATGTTTCGGCGACATACAGCCTGCGACCGTCGGGGCTGAGTCCGATCCCGTTGGGATTCTCGCTCGGGAAGACCACTTCTTTCAAAAGACTGCCGTCGGTCTTGGCGTAGAAGGCGCCGGTAATATCGCGCGACCGTGCTTGATAGTCGTTCTTGCCATGGTCGGTGAACCAAAAGCCGCCCACGTTATCGAACACGATGTCGTTGGGACCGCGCAACGTGCAGCCGAAGTCGCCCGAACCATAGAGCCGTTCGACCCGGCCGGTCGCGACGTCGATACGCTCGATCCGTCCGCCCGTGTAGTCGGCAGCAATGCCATGCGGCACGAGCCGCCCGCCCGCCTCGCGGTAAGCAAAGCCGCCGTTGTTACAGCAGTACAACATGCCGTCGGGACCGAATGCGAGGCCGTTGGGACCGCCGCCGGGCTCGGCGACGGTTGCCGTCGTACCATCTGGCAGGCAACGCGTGATGCGACCGGCCTCGATCTCGGCGACGATGACGCTCCCGTCATCACAGACGACGGGAGCCTCGGGGAAGCGCAACCCCGTTGTCATCGTCGACCATTCGCTCATGCTGTTCTCATCGTCCGCATCAGATGTAGAAACTGCGGATCACGTCGACCACGATGCCGCGCCGCGTATCGACGAGCACGACGTCGTTATAGTGTCGCACCCAATTCTGGCCATAGCCCGGACGCGGCAGACGATAGCGCGAGGGATCGGCGATAACGTAGCGCGGGCCATAATAGCCGTTTCCGATGCGCAAACCGGGGCGAAACTGCTGGTAACGATACTCAGAACGCCATCCATAGGCACGATACAGGTCACGATTGCGATCGCGGTATGCGCGCCAGTCGTCGCGACCCCATTCGCCGCGCGGCCCACGGTAAGTATCGCGGTAGTCGCGGCGCGCTTCACGCAAGTCCTCGCGCTCATGGCGAATGACGTGCTTGTCGCCCGAGCGGTAAGCACGTTTGAGCTCGCGACGCTCCTCGCGAACCTCGTGCTTGTCGTGCTTCCCTTCACCATGTCCGTGTGGCGGCTTTGCCTGCACCGCGACGGGCAATAGGCTTGCCGCGATCAAGCCAGCGATCAATGTCTTACGCATAGGATATTCCTTCTTCGACGTGCCCATTACTGAACTGTCCGGCTCTAAACCCCCTTGCGCTGAACGAAATCCGAACTGGTTGGTCAGCCACCTGACATGTTCAGCACCAAAAACCCTCACGGAACCATTTAGTCACGATCGTCTTCACCCCCGCTGAAACCGCTACGCTTTCATGGAGCGCTTGTTCATTGGGCTCGCCGGTCGCGTCCATATTGTCCCATGCGAGCAGCATCGCAGCGTGCGGCGTGACAGTCAGTCCGGCGCGCGAGAACACGGTTTCGCCTCCGCCAACGGGCTCGTCGAGGTAGATCATTGCGGTCCACGTTCGCTGCCCGCCCTGGCTGCGTTGTGCATCCCAATAATGCGAGCCAACAACGAACCAGTCTTGGTGCGCCCTGAACACCTGGCCGACCGCGTAGCGTTGACCCTGAAGCGTCTCACCGTGGCGAACATCGAGTCCGAGCAGTCCGGCAATACGCGCGTCGATCGCGGCAACTAGCGGGTCGCCGCGGTCGAGGTCACCGCTTTCGCTCGTGCGGTAAGCGCGGTCATCCTTGCCCACTGCCAGCAGCGTCGACGGGCGACGACGCGCCTCGGTCATGGCGATCAGGGCCGCACATTCGTGCGGGTATAGGAAGTTCTGGCGGACATGGAGGTCAAGACCCGTGCCCGCCACGCGTTGGACTCCGTCGGTCCGGCCGAGCCGCGCGGCGACCGTCCCGCCGAACTCGGAGTTGGCTTGTTGGCTCAACCTATTGCTCGCATCGGCGAGCAATAGGTTGCACGAAGCGCAAGTTACTCGAAGAAGTCGTAGATCGCGTCAACGACCTGGCCGCTGCGAACATCGACGAGCAAAACATCGTCATAATAACGGACCCAGCGATAGGCACCGTATGCGGGTGGCAAGCGATACGAATACGGATCGTTGATCCAGTATTGCTGGCTGAACAATGTATTGCTCATCGAAAAACCGATCGAGAAGCGTCGGTAGCCGTAGCTCCATCCGTAAGGCGCGGAATAGCGCTGACCCCGGAACGCATCACGGTTCGACCAGCGATAGCGCTGCCAATCGTAACGTTGGTCGCGCCGCCAATCGCGGTTCCAGCCGCGACCATTGCCGTTCCAACCGCGGTTGTCGTTCCAGCCACGATTGTCGTTCCATCCGCGATTATCGTTCCAACCTCGGTTGTCGTCCCAGCCACGGTTGTCGTTCCAGCCTTGGTTGTTCCAACCGCGATTATCGTTCCAGCCTTGCTGATTCTCGAGGCGGCGACGCGCTTCCCACTCGTTGCGCTGCCCCCATCGCTGGCTTTCGACCCGCCGATCATCGCGGCGCCAATCGCGTCCGCTATCCTGTGGTCCGCCGACGATGCCAAGGCGGCGGGATTCTTCGAGTTGCCGCGCATCATCGGCAGTCGCGCGTTCGCCGCGATAGACGTCACCGGCACGCCACTCCCGGTTCGAACCGTTCCAGCCGTCACGCTGCGGGCGCTGCTGCGTTTGCGGAAGCTGTTGCGCAATCGGCGCGCCACCGCGCATTTCGGACATGGTGTCCCCGCCGCTCCAATTACCGCGCGGGCCGCCATCGCCCCGCTGCCGGGGGTCGTCGCCACCGCGGTCACGACCGTCGGGTCGGTTGCCCGGCGCTGCTGCGATGTTGGGTATCTCGAGCACTTGCGAAGCGGGCAACTCAACCGATTGCGGTTGTCCGCGTTCAGGCACGCTTTCAGCGACAACCTGCGTCTCGACGATCGCATCCTGGGCAAGTGCTGGCGTGAAACTAGTCGCCGCAAGCAATACGGCAAGGGCAAGGCGGGTGCGCATCGGCATCATCCTCAGTCGGGGCGCGTGAACACGATTGCCACTGCGTCGCGTCGGTAGCGGTTAAGCGAGTCGCGCTGAACAAAGGCTGGCAGACGGCTTAATCGTGGCGAAAGCATGTCGAAGCTGTTTGCGGCCTCAATCAGGCACCGGCGTCAGCGCCGGAACGCGCCGCGCGGCAGCGCTTGGGGCGATCCCAGGCGGTGGTGCCGCGACGATCGTCTCCTCACCACGGATCGCTGCGCCCGCGCGGTGGATCGCGCGACGAATGCGCGTGTAACCACCGCAACGGCAAAGGTTCGTGATCGCCGCATCGATCTGAGCGTCGCTCGGCCGATCATTGCCTTTCAGCAGGACCGCTGCCGCCATGACGATGCCCGGGATGCAGAACCCGCACTGCGGCGCCTGTTCGGCGACTAGCGCTTGTTGCACCGGATGCCCGCGATCGCGTGACAATCCCTCGATCGTGGTCACGAAACTACCCTCGCACTGCGCAAGCGCGACCATGCAACTCATCACCGCCCGCCCATCGATATCGACAGTGCACGCGCCGCAATCCCCGGTTCCACAGCCATATTTCGTACCGGTCAGGTTCGACGCGTCGCGGATCGCCCAGAGCAGCGGCGTCGCGGGGTCCATACGGTAACGGATCGGCTGATTGTTCAGCGTCAGGCTAGTCACGCCATGATCGGTCGATCTTGTCGACGCGGCGCACCATCGCGTCGAACTCCGCCTTGCCGGGGCCTCCCGGAATCTGTGTCTGCGACAGGTCGCGCTGGTGGACCGCAACGACATGGTCGGGCACCGCCAGGGGTTGTCCCATCGATAGTGTCGCGAGCTGAATCTCACACGCCCGCTGCAGCGCCCAATATTTCAGGAAAGCCTCCGGCAGTGACCGCCCCATCACGACCGGACCGTGGTTGCGCAGCAGCAGCACGGTCTTGTCGCCAAGGCTTGCGAGCAACCGGGGGCCCTCCTCGTCGCGTACGGTCACGCCCTCGAAATCATGATAGCCGATCTGGCCCATGAAATTGCACGCATAGAAATTGACCGGCTGCAGTCCACCGTCGAGCGCCGCGACGGCCATGGTCGCTGTCGTGTGCGTGTGAATGATCGCGTGCGCGTGCGGCAGATGCCGGTGAAACAAAGCGTGTTGCACGAACCCGGCGCGGTTAACCGGATAGGGATTGGCGGCGTCGAGCTTGTTCCCGTCGATATCGATCTTGACGAGGCTCGAGGCGGTCACCTCGCTGAAGTGCAACCCGTACGGGTTAATGAGGAACGCGCCGTCCTCGTCAAGCTTCACCGTGATGTGGTTAAAGATAAGCTCGTCCCAGCCGAGCATCGCAAAGATGCGGTAGCACGCCGCGAGCTGCTGGCGCGCAATCCATTCGCTGTCGGCCATCGCGTCGGGAGCACTAGGGGCGGTCGCCATCGCAGGAACTCCTTGAAGCAGGTCAGGCTGCGGGAACCGGATGTGCCAGCGCCTCGGCAATCAACGCCCGTGTGTCTGCCACGCCGTAGAGCGCAATGAAACTACCCATGCGCGGACCCTGGCTCGAACCCAATAAGGTTTCGTACAAGGCGCGGAACCAGTCGCGCAAACTTTCAAAGCCGGTTTCGTTACCGATCGCATAGACGATGTTCTGGATCGCGGTCGCATCGGCTTCGGCGGGAAGCGCGGCGAGTTCGCGGTCGAGATGTGCGAGCGCCGCGATCTCGATCCCGACGGGAACGCGGCGCGCGAGTGTCGGTGCGACGATGTCGCGGTTGTAATCGAGCACGTGGCCGAGCAGCCGATCGAGCTCGGGATCAATCTCACCTTTAACATAATGCGCAAGATAGCCGCGGAGTTGCGCGATCGTCGCGGCACTGCCGAGCACGCCTGCGAGGTTGAGGAGGAGACCGAACGTAACTGCCGGCACCGTCGCGGGCACGTCACCGTTGTGGATGTGGTGGACCGGATTTCCCAGTCGCTGCTCAAGCGCTTGCGCGGCATAGTTGGCACGAAATTGGAAGTATTCGTCGATCGCGCGCGGGATGACGCCGGGGTGGAGCTGCTTGGCCGACTTCGGCTCGCGATAGGCATAAAAGGCGAGGCTTTCCTGCGTGCCATAAGCCAGCCACTGCTCGAGCGTCAGGCCGTTGCCCCGCGACTTCGAGATCTTTTCGCCCGCTTCGTCGAGAAACATCTCGTAAATCATCCCCTCGGGCTTGCGGCCCCCCAGGATTTTCGCGATTTTTCCGGACTGGACGCCGCTGTCGGTCAGGTCCTTGCCGTACATTTCGTAATCGACGCCGAGCGCGACCCAGCGCATCGCCCAATCGACTTTCCATTGAAGTTTTGCTGCGCCCGCCAGCACCGACTGTTCGATCGTCTCGCCATCGGTATCGACGAACCGGACGCGCCCCGTCTCGGCATCGACGACCTCTATGGGCACCTGCAGAACGGCGCCCGTCTTCGGGCTGATCGGCAGCACCGGCGAGTAGGTCGCGGCGCGCTCGGCGCGCAACGTCGGCAGCATGACGGCCATGATCGCGTCATGCTGGCGAAGAACCATCTTTAGCGCGTCGTCGAAGTCGCCCGCTCCATAAAGCTCAGTCGACGATGCGAACTCGTAATCAAACCCAAACCGATCGAGAAACGCCCGCAGCATGGCATTATTGTGATGCGCAAAACTCTCATACTTCCCAAAGGGATCGGGTATCTTGCTCAGCGGCTGTCCAAGGTGCGCGAAAAGCATGTCGGCATTGGGAATATTGTCGGGCACCTTGCGCAGCCCATCCATATCGTCGCTGAACGCAACCAGCCGCGTCGGAGTGTCGGAGATTGCGCCGAAAGCGTTGCGAACCATCGTCGTGCGCAAGACTTCGTTGAACGTGCCGATGTGCGGCAAGCCCGATGGACCGTATCCCGTCTCGAACAGCATCGGTGAGTCGTCGGGCTTGCCGCCAGGCCAGCGCTTCAGCAGCTTGCGCGCCTCTTCATAAGGCCACGCCTTCGAAGCAAGCGCGGCAGTGCGGAGCGGATCGTTGGACATGTCGGCGGCTTTGGTCGCCACCCGCCGCTCAGGTCAAGCCGCGGACCGCCTCAGGCGAAGACCGTCTCAAGCCTGTCCCCGCCATGCTCGCGCGTGTGCCGACGGCGAATCCCGGGAATCAGGAACGCGTCGATCACGGTCCACAGCATCCAGACTAGGCTCAGGACTCATTGCCGTTCAAGCCAGAAGATGACGGTAGCGGCGATGGCGATGGCTGAGAAGAAGGTGTGTGCGCAGCGGTCGTAGCGGGTGTGGATGCGCCGCCAGTCCTTGAGCTTGCCGAACATGTTTTCGATGAGGTGGCGCTGTCGGTAGAGCACGGGGTCGTGCGGGATCGGTACTTTGCGGTTTGATTTTGACGGGATGCACGGCGTTGTGCCGCGCGCGATGAGCGCCTGGCGGAACCAGTCGCCGTCATAGCCCTTGTCGGCGATCATGTGCCTGGCCTTGGGCAACGCGCCGAACATCAGCGCCGCGCCCTTGTAGTCGCTCATCTGGCCTTCGCTGAGCAGCATGACGAGCGGTCGCCCAAGCCCATCGCAGACCGCGTGCAGCTTCGAGTTCAGGCCGCCCTTGGTGCGCCCAATACGTCGGGGAACAGCCCCCCTTTTAAGAGGCTTGCTGCCGTCCGGTGCGCCTTCAGGTGGGTAGCATCGATCATCAGCCGATCGGGTTTGCCGCCCTTGGCCGCGAGCGCCGCGAAGATACGGTTGAAGATACCCATCCGGCTCCAGCGGATAAAGCGATTGTAAATCGTCTTGTGTGGCCCGTACTCGCGTGGCGCGTCCCGCCATCGCAGACCGTTCCTGATCACGAAGACGATCCCCGAGATCACCCGGCGATCATCGACCCTGGGTATCCCGTGCGACAGCGGAAAATACGGCTCGATCCGGCGCATCTGCGCCTCCGACAACCAAATCAGATCACTCATGGCAACGCCTCCTCAGCGCACCCACTGAATCAGATCGCAACTGTCTTGGGAATCCCCTTAATGGGTCCTGAGCCTA
>JAYTAR010000526.1:0-5986 GCA_043737455.1 Sphingomonadales bacterium
CATAGCCGCGTAGCGAAGAGGCGCAACCGCGATCGTGCCTTGCGTCTGCAGCCACGCAACGCTGTCCCCTTCGCAAGGAGAACATCATGCTCGACCGTCGCACCGTCCTCGCCCTGACCGCTGCGGGCGCCGCAGTCGGCAGTGCCCGCGCCGCCACCCTCCCCGCCGCCACACTCCTCGCCGGCATGCTCGATGACCCCGGCGAAAATCTGCGCGCCTATATCCGGCTGCGTGGTGACTTGACCGGAAAGACAGTGATCGAGCGCGTCGAGGCACGCAGCTTCGGCGTGATCGAACATAAATTGCCGCAACCGCTGTTCGGCGGGCTCGGCATTCAAGTCAGTCGCTTCCTGCCGACCGCGGAGGGGTTCTTGTTCCGCTACAAATATTTTTCGCTCGCGACCGACCTGGCGACGGGCAAGCCGATCACGTCGTTCGCCAATCCCTATACTGGCAAGACCAACGCCGTGCCTGTACGCACTACCGCGCCGGGCGAGATTTTGCTGACGACACGCGGTTGGCAATTCACCAAGCAGCCTAACGACGCGGCGACGCAGGCGCTGCCCGGCCTCGTGCGCCCCTGGTCGCGGATGGGCGATATGCTGCACTTGACCGACACTTTGATCTCGCCGCCCAAGTTCGAGGTGCAGCCCGCCTTCCAGCTGTTCACCTATATGGCGCCATGGGCGCTCGCGACCGACCGCATGCGCTCGGGTGTGCCGAGTGGCTTTGCGGGCACGGGCATGGAGGATTGGCGCGATTGGATGGAAATCGATGCCAAGCAGTTCGACGGCTCGCTGACGGTGCATATGACCGGACGCAAGGTCGCGGGGCGCGCCGATTTTCCCGATTGGCTGCTCGCAGCGGCGGCCAAGGAGATGCCGACGCTTTTTGCGACGTTGTGAAGCGGCGGTAGCGCCGCACGCGCGGTCGGGCTAAGGTCAGGCCATGACCAATTATCTGACCGTGACCCCGGAAACGCGCTTCGCACGCGACGGGACGATCAAGCTTCACGGGCCCGACGGCTTTGTCGGCATGCGTCGCGCCGGGCGGATTGCCGCCGAAGTGCTCGATGCGCTCGCGCCGTTCGTCGTGCCCGGCGTGACGACGGGTCGTCTCGACGACCTGGTCCGCGACCATATGCTGCGTGAAGGGGCGCTGCCCGCCACGCTTGGCTATCGCGGCTATGCGCACAGCTGCTGCATCTCGATCAATCACGTCGTCTGCCATGGTATTCCCGGCGACCGCGTGCTTCGCGAGGGCGATATCGCCAACATTGACGTGACGACGATCGTCGACGGCTGGCACGGCGATACCAGCCGCATGTTCTATGTCGGCGAAGTGCCGATCAAGGCGCGTCGCCTGGTCGACATTACTTATGAAGCGATGATGCGCGGGATTGAAGCCGCGCTGCCCGGCAACACGATGGGCGACGTCGGATACGCGATCCAGCGCTTTGCCGAAGGACATCGTTACGGCGTGGTGCGCGAATTCTGCGGCCACGGTGTGGGTCGCCTGTTCCACGACGCTCCCGAGGTCGTTCACGCTGGTGATCGCGGCACCGGCCCGGAGCTTCGTCCCGGCATGTTCTTTACGATCGAACCGATGGTCAATGTCGGAAAGCCGGGCACCAAGGTGCTCGAAGACGGCTGGACGGCGGTGACGCGCGACAAGACGCTGTCGGCGCAATTCGAGCATTCGGTCGGGATCACCGACGACGGATGCGAGATTTTCACTAAAAGTCCTGCGGGCCTCGATTGCCCGCCTTACTAAGCTAGCTGGCGTCTGAACGTCACGTTCATGCAACGATCAGCGCGCATGATCATTACTGCGTCGTCAACAACGACACGGGATTTCGATCATGAAGAAACTTGCTTTCGCCCTTGCGGCATGCACCGCGATGACTGCCGCCGTCCCCGCCGTCGCACAGACGGCGAGCGACACGAGCCGGCTGCAAACCGCCCAGGACCGCGTCAACCGCGAATTGTCGATCTATCGTCAGGAACGGGCACGTACCGGCTATGGTCGCAACGTGACGACGCGGCAGTCGGCTGCCCGCGACCGGCTCGATCGCGAATTGACCAATTTGCGCGTCGAAATCGATCGTTATCAGCCGCTCGTACGCTCAACGAACGCTTCGGGCGGGTACAACCAGGGATCGAACCAAGGTTCGAATTCGGGCTACAGCCAGAATAATGCCGAAGATCCCAACTATGATCCCTCGCGCTATTATCGCGACGGGAATTACGAAGAGCGCGTGCTGTCGGAAAATGATCGCGTCTACCGCGGCAACGACGGGCAGTATTACTGCAAGCGCAACGATGGCACGACCGGCTTGATCGTCGGCGCGCTCGGGGGCGGCGTCCTGGGCAACGTGATCGGCGGGTCAAGTGGCCTCGTCGGCACGATCCTCGGCGCCGTTGGCGGTGCCATCGCCGGTCGTACGATCGAGCGTAGCAGTCAGCAGGTTCGCTGCCGCTAATATCCTGCCCAACTCTTGAGCAGTCAAAGCCGCTGTGCCCACAACCCGGGCATGGCGGCTTTGTTCGTTGATGCGCGATGACGTCGATGTTGCGCCACGGCAACGACCCTGGCTAGGGTGCGCTGCAACGGGAGCCGGCAGTGAAAAAGATCGAGGCCATCATCAAGCCGTTCAAGCTCGATGAAGTGAAAGAAGCGCTCCACGATGTCGGCGTCAGCGGTATCACCGTGACCGAGGCCAAGGGTTTTGGGCGTCAGAAGGGGCATACCGAACTTTATCGCGGCGCCGAATACGTCGTCGATTTTCTGCCGAAAGTGAAGCTAGAGATCGTCGTCGATGACGATCAGGCGGCGCGCGTGGTCGAGGCGATTGCCGCGGCGGCGCAGACCGGTCGCATCGGCGACGGCAAGATATTCGTGATCCCGGTGGAAAGCGCGCTGCGGATCCGCACCGGCGAGACCGACAGCGACGCAATCTGAGACTTGGCGCGTCACTCCGGCGGAGGCCGGGGTCGCTCGCGGCGACGCGGGCAGCCTGAACGAAACGATCCCGGCCTCCGCCGGGCAACGATGGTGGGAAGACGACATGGCGAATAGTGCATCCGATATCCTGAAGATGATCAAGGACAAGGAGATCGAGTGGCTCGACCTTCGCTTCACCGATCCGAAGGGCAAGTGGCAGCATCTCACGATGGTCGCGGGCATCATCGGCGAAGACGAATTGACCGACGGACTGATGTTCGATGGATCGTCGATCGGCGGGTGGAAAGCGATCAACGAGAGCGACATGGTCCTGAAACCCGATCTCGACGCGGTCTACATCGATCCGTTCGCGGCGACGCCGATGATGATCGTGTTCTGCGACATCGTAGAGCCTTCGACCGGCGATCTCTACACGCGTGATCCACGCAGTTGCGCCAAGCGGGCCGAGGCCTTTTTGAAAACGACCGGCGTGGGCGACACGATCTACGTGGGCCCCGAAGCAGAATTCTTCATGTTCGACGACGTGAAATTCGAGAACAGCTATTCGACGAGCTATTACAAGATCGACGATATCGAGTTGCCGACCAATACCGGCACCACTTACGACGGCGGCAATCTTGGTCACCGCCCGCGCGCCAAGGGAGGTTACTTTCCAGTCGCGCCGGTCGACAGCGCGCAGGACATTCGTGGTGAGATGGTCTCGACCATGATCGAGATGGGACTGCCGTGCGACAAGCACCATCACGAGGTGGCCGCCGCGCAGCACGAACTGGGGCTGACCTATGGAACGCTCGTGCAGACCGCCGACCGCATGCAGATCTACAAATATGTCGTCCACATGGTCGCCAACGCTTATGGCAAGTCGGCGACGTTCATGCCCAAGCCGATCAAGGAAGATAATGGCAGCGGCATGCACACGCACATGTCGATCTGGAACAAGGGCCAGCCGCTGTTCGCGGGCAATGGCTATGCAGGTCTGTCCGACATGTGCCTATATTTCATCGGTGGCGTCATCAAGCACGCCAAGGCGTTGAACGCGTTCACCAACCCGACGACCAACAGCTACAAAAGGCTGGTTCCGGGTTACGAGGCCCCGGTGCTGCTCGCTTATTCGAGCCGCAATCGTTCGGCGTCGTGTCGCATCCCGTACGGGACCGGCACAAAGGCAAAGCGTGTCGAGTTCCGCTTTCCGGACGCACTCGCCAATCCGTATCTCTGCTATGCAGCGCTGCTGATGGCCGGACTCGACGGCATTGCGAACAAGACGCACCCCGGCGAGCCGATGGACAAGAACCTCTACGATCTGCCGCCTGCCGAGCTCGAGCAGGTGCCGACGGTATGCGCGTCGCTCCGCGAGGCACTTGAAGCGCTCGAAGCCGATCACGCGTTCCTGCTGAAGGGCGACGTCTTCACGAAAGATCAGATCGATGCCTATGTCGAGCTGAAGTATGAAGACGTCGCGCGCTGGGAAATGACGCCGAGCCCGGTCGAGTTCGACATGTACTACAGCTCGTAGTACCGGTTGCTGCGCGGCGGTGGGTACAGGGGCACCCTGTATTCACCGCCGCGCCTACGCAGCCTGCGCAGCGGCTCAGCCCAGGCTGCCCATCCTCATGAAGACCGCGCGGCGGTCGGCGCGCAGCGCCTCGCGCCTCAGGCCGCTCAGCGCGCGCAATTCGGCATCGATCGCGGTCGAGAGGCGAGCGATGGCAGCCCCCGTGTCGCGGTGTGCGCCGCCGACGGGCTCATAGACGATGCGGTGGATGACACCCAGCCGGAGCAGTTCGGCGGCGGTGATCTTCATCGCCTCCGCCGCATCAGCCGCGCGGTCGGCGCTGCGCCACAGGATCGACGCGCACCCCTCGGGTGAGATGACCGAATAGATTGCGTGCTCGAGCATCAGGACGCGGTTCGCCGCCGCTAGCGCGACAGCCCCGCCGGACCCCCCCTCCCCCACGATCACCGCGATCATCGGCACGCCAAGCGACAGGCATTTCTCGGTGCTGCGCGCGATCGCCTCGGCCTGCCCGCGCTCCTCCGCGTCGATGCCGGGAAACGCGCCCGGCGTGTCGACCAGTGTTATCACGGGCAGTCCGAAGCGATCGGCCAAATCCATCAGCCGGACCGCCTTGCGATACCCCTCGGGCCGCGCCATGCCGAAATTGTGGCGCAGCCGCGACGCAGTATCCTCACCCTTGGCATGGCCGATCACCATCACGGCGCGCCCGTCGAAGCGCGCGAAGCCGCCCATGATCGCCTTGTCGTCGGCGAACGCGCGGTCGCCCGCGAGCGGCATGAAGCCGTCGAACAGCCCAGCGATATAGTCGTGCAGGTGCGGGCGCGCAGGGTGGCGCGCGACTTGCGTCCGCTGCCAAGGAGTGAGCCGCGCGTAAATGTCGGCAAGCTGGCGTTGCGCGCGCTCCTCGAGCAGCCGCGCGTCACCCTCGGGTTCGCCCGCCTCACGCAGCGTCGCCGCGCTCCGCTCGAGTACCTCGACCGGCTTTTCGAACGACAGATATTGCAAACCCACATCGCCCTTCGCCAGTCAGAGGCCAGCGTTAGCGCGGGTTGGCCGCACCGGGCAAGCGATGCCGACGGCCGATCGGGATTGCCTCAGGTCCGGCGATGCGCTTAGCCGCGACGATGGTCGATGTGCTTGCCCTCACGAAAGATCTGATCGCCGCGCGCAGCGTGACGCCGGCCAGCGGCGCGGTCTTCGACGTACTCGAGGCTGCGCTCGTCGCGCAGGGGTTCGCGATCGATCGCTTCGTCGTCGGTGTTGGTCCCGACGGGCCGGTCGAAAATCTGCTCGCGACGCGCGGCGGCGGTCGCGCGCCGCATTTCGCGTTCGCCGGGCATCTCGACGTGGTCCCGCCTGGCGCTGGCTGGGCATCGGACCCGTTCGTCCCGACGGTACGCGGCGCCCTGCTTCACGGGCGCGGCGCGGTCGATATGAAGGGCGCGATCGCAGCGTTCGTCGCTGCCGCCGCTCGCATCGACCATGCTCACCGCCTCACTTTCG
>JAYTAR010000527.1:0-14474 GCA_043737455.1 Sphingomonadales bacterium
CGGGAGGCTTGAGATGACCGAGGACGGCGTAGCCTTGCTCGTCGCGCCGGTCATCGTCGGCTTCCTGTTCATCGGGCTGCCGTGGCTGATCCTCCACTACGTCACCAAGTGGAAACAGGCCAAGACGCTGACTGTCGACGACGAGAATCTGCTCGACGATATCCACGACACCGCACGCCGCCTCGAAGAACGCCTGGTTACGATCGAGCGCATCATGGCGGCGGACAACCCTAATTGGAAAGCGTCGGGATCGACGCCGGGAGAGCTCAGATGAGTGATGAAACGCACGGGCGCCGCACCGCCTTCTACCTCGACAAGCTGGGTGCCAAGTGGCTCGGTGTGTGTGCCGGGGTCGCCGACTATACCGGCATCGACGTGACCGTCGTGCGCATCGCGACGGTCGTGCTGACCTTCATGAGCTTCCCGATCGGGCTGTTCGTTTATTGGGTGGCCGCGTGGCTCGCCCCCATGAAGCCGAGCGGCCTTTACGAGGACCGCGCCGATGCCAAATTCTGGCAGGGCGTGCGTCAGTCGCCGTCGCGATCGACCCGCGACGTGCGGTCAAAGTTTCGCGATATCGATCGTCGGCTCGCCGACATCGAGACGCACTATACGACCCGCAACTCGAGCCTTGCCAGCGAAATCGACGCACTGCGCTGACCGCCACGACGTGAACAGGGGAAAGACGATGATGGAATGGGGTATTTTGGTTCCGGTCGCCGCAATCATTGGCGGACCGATCGCCTGGGTCGCGACGACGTGGATCCGTGCACGGCACGGCTATCCGGTCGAAACCGAGAAGAGCGCGTTGATCGACCGTAACGGCGTGCTTGCCGACAATCGCAAGATCGAGCTGTTGATGAGCGAGAACGATAAGCTGCGCGGTACGATCGGGCGGCTCGAGGAACGGGTCAGCGTCCTCGAACGGATCGCGACCGACAAGCCGGGCCGGCTGTCGGACGAGATCGCCGCGCTGGTGGCATGAGAGGGGACCTGCGATGAACAACATTGCAAGCTGGATCTGGGTGTTGATTCCCCTGGCCGCGATCGCGATCGCGCCGTTCAAGATGTGGCTGCGGTTGAAGGAGCGGCAGTTGCAGTCGCAATCGCAGCTAACCGCCGAGAAGACCGCGCAGTATGCCGCGCACACCGAACGGCTCGAGGCGCGCGTGCGTGTCCTTGAGCGGATCGCGGTCGACAAGGGCGCCGATCTGTCCGCGGAAATCGACCTGCTGCGCGATCGTCCGCTAAACTGAACCCAAGCGAGGAACGAGCAATGAATCCCCTTGAGATGGTCGTCATCATCGTCGCGATCGTCATGGTCGCGAGCATCTTCAAGACGCGTTATCGATCGATGAACGGCATCGTCGCCGACGAGGACGGAAACGAGCGCATGGCCACGCCCGACGTCGAGACGATGAAGCTGCGGGACGACGTAAAGGTTCTGAAGGAGCGCATCGCGGTGCTCGAGCGACTGGCGACCGAGGAGCACGGTCCGCGCGCGCTCGACCGCGAGATCGAGCGGCTGCGTTGACATGGACGCGCTCGCATTATGGCTCGGCCTCGGGCTGACCGCCGTCGTCGGCAGCACGATTCTCGCGTTGATCGCGCTGCGCGCTTTCACCGCATGGATCGAACTCAAGCGCGCCGAACTCGATCGAAGCCAACAAGGTACGCCGACGATCGGCGCGCGGATCGACGTCGCCGACCTGAAAGAACGCGTGCGACGGCTGGAAGCGATTGCGGCGGGCGTCGATCTTTGACACTGCGCATATTATGCCCGCGCTGTCCGACCTCATCGAAGACTATGCCTTCCTCGACGACCGCGACGACCGCGCGCGGTTTCTGATCGAGCTCGGGCGCGAACTCGAGCCGATGCCCGAAGCGCTGAAGACCGATGCGACTTTGGTGCGCGGCTGTTCGGCCAGTGTCTGGGTTTATCCGACACACGTGCACGGCGCTGGCGGCCAGCGCCTGCACTTCCTCGCCGATTCGAATGCGGCGATCACGAAGGGGATTATCGCGCTCGTGCTGGCGACGGTGCAGGACCGTCCTGCGCAAGAGGTTGCCGAAACCGATATCGCCGACGCGCTCGCGCCGTTCGACTTGAAGAACCAGCTCAGCTCGAACCGAACGCAGGGCATTCCAAACATGATCGCGCTGATCAAGGCGACAGCCGAACGGCAGCGCGCATGATGGGGCAGTTCGCGCTCCTGCTGGCGATGGCGCAACTCAGCGTCGGCGGCGTGGCGCTGACCGCAGCGGACTTCCTCGACGGACGCGCGATCGCCGACGGCACGGGCGCGCCAGTCGTGATGATGACGCTGACGCCTGCTGCGCAAAAGCGCCTCAAGGTCGACGCCGCGGTCCTGCTCGACGGCACGGCGATCGACGCGCGCGTGACGGGGGACGTGATCGAACTTGCCGGGCAACCTGATTTCGAGGCTGCCAAGGCCACCGCTCTGGCGTTGGCCGGCAAGCCGCCGCTGCCCGAGACGCCCTGATTATTTGAGGAGCACCAGCTCTTCGGACATCGACGGATGCAGCGCGACGGTCGCGTCGAAATCGGCCTTCGTCAGCCGCGCCTTCACCGCCACCGCCGCCGCCTGCAAAATCTCGGGCGCGTCGGGGCCGATCATGTGCAGCCCCACGACCACGTCGCTCGCCTCGTCGACGATCATCTTGTACAATGCGCGTTCGTTGCGACCCGCCAGCACGTTCTTCATCGGGCGGAAATCGGACTGGTAGGTGCGGATCGTGCCCAGCTTGTTGCGCGCCTCGGCCTCGGTCATGCCGACGCCCGCGAGCGGCGGATGGCTAAACACCGCGCTCGGGATATTGCCATAATCGACGCGCGTCGGCTTGTCGCCGAACACGGTATCGGCGAACGCCTGCCCTTCGCGGATCGCCACCGGGGTGAGCTGAACGCGGTCGGTGACGTCGCCCACCGCATAGATGCTGGGCACGCTGGTGCAATTGTCATCGTCGACCTTGACCGCGCCCTTTTCGGTCAGTTCGACGCCCGCCGTCTCCAGCCCCAGTCCGGCGATGTTGGGCGCGCGGCCGGTCGCGAACAGGACAAGGTCGGCGTCGATCGGGTCGCAGCCCTTCATCTCGACATGAAGCAGCCCCGCGTCGGTCTTCGTGATCGCCTCAAACGGCGCGTTGAAGCGGAACTCGATCCCCTTGACCATCGAGATCTGGAGCAGCCGGTCGCGGATCTGCTCGTCATAGCCGCGCAGGATGGTGTCGCCGCGGTTGACGATCGTCACGTGCGCACCGAACCCGTGGAAGATGCCCGCGAACTCGTTAGCGATATAGCCGCCGCCCGCAATGACGACGCGCTCGGGCAAAGTTTCGAGGTGAAAGACTTCGTTCGAGGTGATGCCATGCTCGCTGCCGGGGAATTCGGGGCGGATCGGCCAGCCGCCGGTCGCGATCAGGATGGTCCCGGCGGTGATGCTGCGCCCACTCGCCAGCCGCACCGTGTTCGCGCCCGTGAGCACCGCGCGCTCCTTCAGGACATCGACATGCTGATTGCCCAAGGTCTCGCCATAGATCGCTTCGAGCCGGTCGACCTCGGCCAGGACATTGTCGCGCAAAGTCGGCCAGTCGAAGCGCGTCTCGGCGACTTCCCAGCCGAAACGGCGCGCGTCGGACAGATCCTCCGCGAAATGCGCGCCATAGACGAGCAATTTCTTGGGCACGCACCCGCGGATGACGCAGGTCCCGCCGATGCGGTGTTCCTCGGCGATCGCAACGCGGGCACCGTGCCCCGCCGCGACGCGCGCCGCGCGCACTCCGCCCGAACCGGCACCGATGACGAAAAGGTCGTAGTCGAAATCGCTCATGAAATATCCCGCTGCTAGGCATGGCAGATAGGATGGCGGCGGCGAAAGCTAAACCCCTGCCCGCTCGATCAGCGCACGGGTCGAGGGGTCGAACGCCGCGCGTGCCAACGGATCGTCGATTTCGCGCGCCATGTCTTTGCCCAGCTCGACCCCGAACTGGTCGAACGGATTGATGCCCAGCAGCACGGCGTTCACGAACACGCGGTGTTCGTAGAACGCGATCAGCGCCCCCAAGGTGCGCGCATCGAGCCGGTCGAGCAGGATCGTCGTCGAGGGGCGATCGCCCGGATAGGCGCAGTTGCCGTCGTCATGCGCGCGCCCGGTCATCAGCGCGGCGCCTTGCGCGAACGCATTGACGAGCAGCAACCGGTGATGATCGGGGTCGAGCGTATCGCCGGGCTCGACGACCGCCACGAACTCGACCGGCACGACGTGACTGCCCTGGTGAAGCAGCTGGAACACCGCGTGCTGCGCGTCGGTACCGACCCCGCCCCAGGTGATCGCCGCGCTCGGACGTCCCAGCGGCGCGCCCGCCGCGGTCACCCCCTTGCCGTTCGATTCCATCTCGAGCTGCTGGAGGTAGCTCGGCAACAGCCGCAGCCGCTCGTCATAGGCGAACACCGCGCGCGTCGCGTGCCTACGCGTCTGCGTGTAGAGCAGATCGGCGAACGCGGCGACGATCGGGGCGTTATACGCGACCGAAGTCAGGCGGAAATGCCGGTCCATCTCGGCCGCACCATCGAGCAGTTCGGCAAACGTGTCCCAGCCGAGCGCAAGCGCGGCGGGAAAGCCGATCGACGACCATAAGGAATAACGACCGCCGACGCTCTCAGCGAACGGAAGCACGCGCGTCTCGTCGACGCCGAACGCGATCGCGCGCTCGGGGCTGGCGGTCAGTGCGATCACGCGGCTCATCGGGTCGACGACGCCGTGTTCGTCCATCCAGTTCAACGCGGACGCCGCGTTCAGCATCGTCTCGGTCGTGGTGAACGTCTTCGACGCGACGACGATCAGTGTGGCGGCGGGGTCGAAATCGGCGATCGCCTGTTCGAGCGCGACGCCGTCGACGTTCGAGACGACCGCGACGTCATAGCGCAACCGGTCGCCCGACAGGGCATCGACGATGAAGTCGGGCCCAAGCGCCGATCCGCCGATGCCGAGATGGAGGATGTGGCGCACCGGCCCCAGCGCATCGCCCTCGATCGCATCGATCAGCGCGCGCATGCGAACGTGAAGCGCGCGCGCCTTGGCGACGTCGTCGGCGCTGCCCTCGCCGCGTTCGGCGGTGTGCGTCGCCGCGCGTGCTTCGCTCGTGTTGACGATCGCCCCGCCGAACAGCGCGTCGCGCTGTGTCGCCAGTCCGCGTCGTTCGGCAAGCGTGGCGAACAAGGCGACCGCGTCGGCCGTCAGATGCGTCTTGGCGAAATCGAAACGGAGCCCGGCGCCCTCGATGACGAGCTTGGCGAGCCGGTCGTCATCGTTGGCGAACAGGTCGGATAATGACGGGGTCGGCAGTGCCTCGATTGCAGTCCATTCACTCATGAAGCTCTCCGTGCGGTCAAGATACGTCCGTTGGCACTTTCGATGACGAGCGCACCATGATCATCGATGCGCCAACGGGTCGCTGCGCGCAAAAGGTCGTGGAGGCGCGTCTCCTGGACCATCAGCGCGGGTTCGCATCCCATCTCGGTGCTCATGAGCGGACCGAGGCGGAGCCGCGCGCCGTCGATCGAGGCGAGCCCGGAAAAGCTGTTGCACCCACTGCCCCCGGCGACGCGCCCGTTGCGGAATGCGATCGTCGCGCGCGACCTGTCGACGATGCCCTTGCCGCCAATATCCTCGATCATCCATTCGACGTTTTCGATCGATCGTGCGCCGATCGCCGACCGGGCTGCCTTGGCACCGCCACAACCGCGGAGCACTTGTCCGGCGTATCGCACCGTGACGGTGTCGGGGAAGCGCTCGCCACTCGTCTCGCGGCAGACCAGGGGAGCGACGAGGACGGACATCTGCCGCGACGCATTGGTCCATCGCCGTGTCCCGCCGGGGCTCAATGTCACGACCCGTGTCAGGTCGATCACGCTGCGATTGCCACCCTGGAATTCGAAGACCGCGCGATCGGTCGCGCCCCGCTCCAGGCTGATCGTCAGCGTCCACCCCGGCGCTTGTCCGCGCGCGGCATAGGTCATCGTCGTGCCGGGCATGGCGGCGGTAGCAGCGGCGGCAGCGGCAAACAGCATCATCATGGCGTTATCCTCTTGGCTTGACGCATCGGCGGGGCGTGTTCATGCCCGCCGCGTCATGAACCGATCCGATACCGCGCCACGCGCCGCCGCGCGACCGAAGAATCGGAAAGCAAAATCGGCAACGCGCGACTTTGCCGAGTTCCTCGTCAAGCTGGTCATCGCGGTGATGCTGATCCGCAGCTTGTTTATGGCGACGTTTTCGATCCCCAGCGAATCGATGCTGCCGCGCCTCATGATCGGCGACTATCTGTTCGTCGCGAAATGGCCGTACGGCTATTCTCGCTTCAGCCTGCCGGGCACGCCCGATATCGGCGCGGGCCGGGTCTTCGCTTCGGTCCCGCAACGGGGCGATGTAGTCGTGTTCAAGGCTCCGCCGACAAACCAGATCGACTATATCAAACGCGTCATCGGACTGCCCGGCGACACCGTCCAGATGCGCGGCGGACAGCTGATCCTGAACGGCGTGGCGGTCCCCAAGCAGCGCATCGACGACTTCGTCGCGACGGTCACGCCCAACAGCCCGTGCTTCGCGCCCGAATTCACCGAGGCGGGGTCCGACGGCACGACGCGCTGCCGCTATCCGCAGTTTCGCGAGAGATTGCCGGGCGGGCGGAGCTACGACGTGCTCGACATCGGGCCGACGCAGGCCGACGATACGCCGGTGTTCATCGTGCCGCCCGCGCATCTGTTCCTGATGGGCGACGATCGCGACCGGAGCGCCGACAGCCGCTTTTCCGCGATCGAAGGTGGCGGCATCGGCATCGTTCCGCTCGACAATCTGGTCGGGCGCGCATGGGTCAGCGTATTTTCGACCGACGGATCGGCAAGCTGGCTGTTCCCATGGACGTGGATCAGCGCCGCGCGCTGGCGACGCATCGGCGAAGGGTTTTGAGCGGTTTTGCCGAGTGGCTGGCCGATGCGTTGGGGACGACGCCGCGCGACACCGCGCTCTACGAACGCGCGTTGACGCATGGCAGTCAGGACGCATCGAATTACCAGCGGCTCGAATTCCTCGGCGACCGGGTTCTGGGCCTGGTCGTCGCCGACTGGCTCTATGGCGCGTATCCGCTTGCCCCCGAAGGAGATCTGTCGCGACGGTTCAACACTTTGGTCACCGGCGCGGTTTGCGCCGACGTCGCGCGCGGCATCGGCGTCGGTCCGCACCTGCGCCTCGGCAAACAGGCGCGTGACGATGGCGGTGCGCACAGCGAGAATATCCTGGGCGATGTCGTCGAAGCGCTGATCGGCGCGCTCTACCTCGACCATGGCGTGGCCGCCGCCAGCGCTTTCATCCGGCGGCACTGGGCCGCGCGTGTCGAGGGCCATGCCACCGCGCCAAGCCATCCCAAGTCCGCGCTTCAGGAATGGGCCGCGGCTAACCAACGGCGTGCGCCGACCTATGCCTTGGTCGAACGCAGCGGGCCGCACCACGCGCCGCGCTTTACCGTCACCGCCAGCCTGGGCGCCGCGCATGAGGCGACCGCCACCGGCGCTTCGAAGCAAGAGGCCGAAACCGCTGCGGCGACGGCGTTGCTGGCGGCGCTGTCATGACTTTGCACTGCGGCACGGTCGCCGTCGTCGGGGCGCCGAACGCGGGGAAGTCGACGCTTGTCAACGCGCTCGTCGGACAAAAGGTCGCGATCGTCAGCCCCAAGGCGCAGACGACGCGCGTCCGCCTGATGGGGATTGCGATCCGCGACACGACGCAAATCGTGCTGGTCGACACGCCCGGCATCTTCGACGGCAAGCGCCGCTTCGACCGCGCGATGGTCCAGGCGGCGTGGGGCGGTGCCGCCGATGCCGATCTGATCGCGGTCGTCGTCGATGCTAAGACCGGCGTCGGCGGCGGTCGGCTCGACGCCATCCTCGCCGGGCTGGTCACGCGTCCCGAACCCAAATTGCTGGTGCTGAACAAGGTCGATATCGCCGACAAGGCCAAGCTGTTGCGCCACGCCGCCACGCTGAACGAAAAATTGGTGTTCGCCGACACGATGATGGTGAGTGCCACGACCGGCGACGGGATCGACGATCTGATGGCCAAGCTTGCCGCCGCGATGCCGCCGGGGCCATGGCATTTCCCCGAGGATCAGGCGTCCGACGCGACCGATCGCATCATGGCCGCCGAGATCACGCGCGAACAGATATTCCTGCAGCTGTACCAGGAACTGCCGCAAGCGTGCGCGGTGGAAACCGAAAAATACGTCGAGCGCCCGGACCGGTCGGTGGAAATTCACCAGCAAATCCTGGTCGCGCGCGCCAGCCAGCGCGCGATCGTGTTGGGCAAAGGCGGCGCGCGGCTAAAGGAGATCGGCAGCAGCGCGCGGGCCGAACTCGGCAAGATGCTCGGCGTGCCGGTGCATCTCTATCTCCACGTCAAGGTCGCGCCGGGGTGGGACGAGGATCGCGGGCTGTACCGCGATCTGGGCCTCGATTGGGTCGAATGATGTTTGCGCCGGGGGACAATTGCTGGCGCGTCGAACGCGCGACACGCGGTTCGGTAATCGTCGATGCCGAGGATTATTTCCGCGTCGCGCGCACCGCGATGCGCGCTGCCAAGCATCGCATCATGCTGGTCGGCTGGGACTTCGACGCGCGCATCTCGCTGGGCGATGCCGACGACGGCGGGGCGCAAACCGTCGGCGAATTCATCCTGTGGCTCGTCCAGCGCAATCCCGAACTCGACATCTATCTGCTGCGTTGGGACATGGGCGCGGTCAAGACGCTGTTTCGTGGCCGCACATGGTTCACCGTACTGCGTTGGATGCGGCACCCGCGCATTCATACCAAGCTCGACGGTGCGCATCCCGCGGCGGGCTCGCATCACCAGAAGATCGTGGTGATCGACGATTGCTTCGCGTTTTGCGGCGGGATCGACATGACCGCCGCGCGCTGGGACACGCGCGGACACGTCGACGACGATCCGCGCCGGCGCCTGCCGCACGGCGGCCCGTACATGCCGTGGCACGACGCGACGAGCGCGCTCGAAGGAACGGTTGCCGTCGCGCTCGGCGAGCTTTGCCGCGACCGCTGGGCGCGCGCTGGCGGCGGTGCGCTGAACGCGGTGCACGGTGTCACCGACTGCTGGCCCGAGGCGCTTCCGGTCGATTTCACGCAGTGCGACGTGGCGATCGCGCGGTCGGAGCCTGCAATGTCCGACCACGATCCGGTGCGTGAGATCGAAACGCTCTACCTGGCGATGATCGCGCGCGCGAAGCGGTTCATTTACGCCGAAAGCCAGTATTTCGCCTCGCGTCGCATTGCCGAAGCCATCGCGCGGCGGCTCGACGAGCCGGACGGCCCCGAGATCATCATCGTCAATCCGCTCACCGCAAACGGCTGGCTCGAGCCGATCGCGATGGATTCTGCGCGCGCGAGGCTGATGGAAGCGCTGCGGCGGCGTGACCAACATAAACGATTGCGGATGGTCCATCCCTACACGGCGGGCGGCGCGCCAATCTATGTCCATGCCAAGGTCATGATCGTCGATGACGAGGTGCTGCGCGTCGGCTCTTCGAACCTCAACAACCGGTCGATGCGGCTCGATACCGAGTGCGACATTGCGATCGACGCAGCGGGCGATGCCGAGGCCAGCGCGCGCATCGCGGCGATCCGCATGAGCCTGATCGGCGAGCATCTCGGCTGCGCATCCGAGACGCTCGATCCCGCCGCGTCGATGCTCGCCACGCTCGACGCGACCGATGGCAGTCGCCTGCGTGCCTATGAGGTGCCCGACCTGTCGAACGTCGAGGTCTGGCTCGCCGACAATGAAGTGCTCGATCCCGAGGGACCCGAGGAGATGTTCGAAAGCTTCAACAAGCGGAGCCTGTTCCGCCGTCTGCGCCGGGCGCCGGCATGATCCGCGTCGGTATCGGCGGCTGGGACTATGATCCGTGGCGCGGTACCTTTTATCCCGACGGCCTCGCGCGGACCAAGCAACTCGCGTTCGCGGCGGAACGACTGACCGCGATCGAGATCAACGCGACCTATTACGGCCGGCAGAAACCCGCGACGTTTGCTGCCTGGGCAAAAGCGGTACCGGATGGCTTTCGCTTCAGCGTCAAGGCGTCGCGTTATGCGACGAACCGAAAGCGGCTGAGCGAGGGCAAGGAGTCGGTCGACAAGTTTCTAAGCCAAGGGCTGACCGAGCTTGGCGACCGATTGGGGCCGATCCTTTGGCAATTCATGGCGACGAAGCGCTTCGAGGCGGAAGACTTTTCCGGGTTCCTCGACCTGATCCCCGATCGGCAGGACGGCGTGCCGCTTCGCCACGTTCTCGAGGTGCGGCACGAAAGTTTCGTCGACCCCGCCTTTTATGCCTTGGCCAAGGCGCGCGGAATGGCGATCGCATTCGCCGACAGCGACGACTTCGCGCAGATCGACGTGGCGACCGCCGACTTCACCTATGCGCGGTTGCAGCGCAGCGTGGCCGAGTGCCCGACCGGCTATGACGAAGCCGCACTCGACGCTTGCGCCGAACGAGCGCGCGACTGGGGCACACGCGGCGATGCCTTCGTGTTCTTCATCAGCGGCGCAAAGGAGCGCAATCCGGCGGCGGCGCAGGCGCTGATTGCCAGGCTCGGCTGAACCGGTCACACCGAGCACCATGACCAGGATCGGCATTCTCGGCAGCCGCGGGCGCATGGGTCAGGCCATCGCGGCGGCCATCACCGACGGCGGGGCCGTGCTGGCGGGCGCGATCGACGTCGGTGGCGACGCGGTCGCGTTGGCGCGCAGCTGTGACGTGCTCGTCGATTTCACCGTCCCGGGCGCGCTGGTGGCCAGCCTGGCGGCCGCGCGCGACGGTGGTGCGGCGATCGTCGTCGGCACGACCGGCCTGTCGCCCGGCGATCACGCCGGGATCGATGCGGCGGCCCGCGACGTGGCGGTGCTCCAGGCCGCGAACACCTCGCTCGGTATCAACTTGCTCGCCGCGCTGGTGGCACAAGCGACGGCGCGGCTCGGCGACGGTTGGGACGTCGAGATCGTTGAGATGCACCACCGCCACAAGCGCGACGCTCCGTCGGGAACCGCATTGTTGCTGGGCGAGGCAGCGGCACGCGGGCGTGGCAAGCCACTCGACCCGCTGAAGTCGATCGACCGCGACGGGCTTCGCGACACCGGCGCCGTCGGGTTTGCTTCGCTGCGTGGCGGCTCGGTCGCGGGGGATCATATGGTGGTGCTCGCGGGCGATGGCGAACGGCTCGAATTCGGCCACCGCGCCGAAAGCCGCGACATCTTTGCCCGCGGCGCGGTGCGCGCGGCGAACTGGCTAGCGGGAAAGCCGCCGGGACGTTACACGATGTCCGATGTGCTGGAGCTTCGCGGGCCGACGCCTTAGCATGGCGGCACGCTACGTCGGGGCGACATGAGCAAACGGGAACTCTATGCAATGCCCGTGCTCGGCCGTTATGGCTTGACGCACGGGATCCTCGCCTGGGCGCGCTGCCGTTTATGGTGCGAGCAGCATGAGGTGACGATGCTCGCCCCGTTCTGGCTGAAGTTGCGCATCGGGCCCTACCTTCGGCGCGAGCGCGACAAGCGCAACTATTTCCTGCTGTTCCACCGCGGCCCTGCGCTGGGCGGGCTGCGCCGCCTGGTCATCCTCGCGCACGCGAAGCGCATCGGCATCAAGACCGAATGGCCGACGCCTCCACTCGGGTCGGAACCGGCCATCCTGTGCTTTGAAAACGCGGTCGCCGACAATGAGAAGAAGTCGTTCGATCAGGTTGTCGGCCATGCATCGTTCCTGCGCCGCGAACTGCTGGCGATCACACGTCCGGCGTACCATCCGCGTGTCTCGTCGGTGCCGTTCATCGCAATCCACGTCCGAATGGGTGATTTCGGCCCGGTAGCGGCGGACACCGCGAGCCTATTGAAGCAAAACAACACGCGACTACCGATCGACTGGTATGCAGATCGGCTCGATACTTTGCGTTGCGCGCTCGACCAAAATGTTCGCGCGATCGTCTTTTCCGATGGTAGCGACGACGAACTCGCCGTGTTGTTGAGGCGCACGGGCGTTAGCCGCGCGCCGCGTCAACAGTCGGTGACCGACTTGCTCGAGATGGGGTATGGCATCGCGCTGATCGCTTCCGGGTCGGGGTTCAGCCTGTGGGGCGCGTTCCTGGGGTCGGTCCCGCGCATCTCCTATCCCGGCCGATCGTCGGTACCGATCGACGCCGACCCCACGCGCGATATCGAATCAGGCGTTGGTGAAACTTATGACCCCGCCTTCGTGCGCAATGTCCTGGCCCGGATCGAGCAGTGATCGATGTTGAATAGCGTCGCTGTCGTCATGCGCGGCACCGTGCTGGCGCAGATCGTGGGTTTCCTTGTCCTTCCCATCCTTACCCGCAATTTCTCCCCGGCTGCGTTCGGCCAGTTCCAAGTCTTCCAATCGTTCCTGGCGATCGCGCTGGTCGCAGCGACGCTTCGATACGAGATCGCCATCCTGCGTGCCGAAACTCCGCGCGAACTGGGCGCGGTGCTGGTGCTTTGCTTTTGCATCAACACGTCACTGACGGTGCTCGCGATCGGCTTATACGCGTCGTTCGACGCACCGGGATCCGAGGAGAACTTCGCCTTCGCCCTGATCATTCCTGGTTTTCTATTTGGCGGCGCCGTTCAGTACCTCGGGTATCTAGCAATACGCGAACGATTGTTTTCGATCACGTCGAACGGCAAGGTCGCACAGGCGCTATCGAACGCGGCAACGGCCCTGGCACTTGCTTTGTCGCACCCGATCTCGAGCGGCATCATCATCGCCGATGTCGTCGGTCGCGTTGGCGGTGCCGCCATGCTGGCGATATCGCTGCGGCACTTGCACGCGGCGATCACTCGGCCAACCAAGGCCGATGTCTTGGCGGCGGCCAAGAAGTTTCGCGAATATCCGTTGATCTCGCTTCCGGGCGGCATCGTCAACATGGCGGGGGCGATGCTGACGCCAATCATGATCTTCTACACGTTCGACGCCGCCACATCGGGACAATTCGGGCTTCTCGAACGCACGGCGGCGCTACCCCTCGGGTTGATCGGCGCGTCGATTTCGCAAGTCTATATGGCACAACTCGCCAACGATCTCCGCACAGGCGAGCGTGAGATATTTCAGCGTTTCACTCGCTTGATCAAGCTGTTGGCGGTCGTTTCCATTCCGAGCGCGATCATCATCGGCGTTCTGGCGCCCCCGCTCTTCGCGCTCGTCTTCGGAGCTGGGTGGGAGGAGGCCGCGAGCTTTGCGCAAGTCATGATGCCTGCCTATGCAGTCATGCTGGTGGCAAGTGCCACGAACATGACGCTGATCGTCGTTGGTTGGCAGCGAACGCAGTTCATGTGGGAGGTCGCGCGGCTTGCAGCGATGACCGCGCTGTGGGCTGGCGGGGCGCAGTCCGGCTGGAGCGCGTATGCGATGGTCGCGGGCCATTCGATCCTGCTTGGCCTGTTCGCGCTGGTGATGATCGGGCTTTCCGCGCGCGCCGTGCATGTCGCAATGGCCAAAGCCGTGAATGCCAGCGACGCTAGCGACGCTGTTGCAGCGGCGAGGGTTTCGTGACGGGAGGCTGGAAGCTTATCGTGCAAGGCCTCGTCCGGCGAGCGGGTTTCCAGCTCCGCAGGCTCGAGCGCGATACCAGCCTCGTCGATGCCTATGTCGAGCAGCAGCGGCTGGCACCCGATGCGCGCATGATTTTTGAAGTGGGCGCGGCCGACGGGCGTGATTGCGATCGTTACCGTGCCATGTTCGCGCAAGCGATCGTGCACGCGTTCGAACCCTTGCCCGAAAATTTCGCCGTGCTGGCGGCGCGAGCGGAACGTGACGCGTCGATCGTCGCGCACCGACTGGCATTGTGCGATATGGTCGGCACCGCGACGTTTCATATCGGTGCCTGGGCCGACGCCAGTTCGCTGCTCCTGGCGAAGAATACGGGATCGACCTTCGATGCTTATCAAGCGTCGACGGGTACGATCGAGGTGGAAACCGACACCATCGACGCTGTCGCCGCGCGTCATGGCGTCGGCCGCATCGATATCCTCAAGATCGACGCGCAAGGCGGCGAGCTGGCGATCCTTCGCGGCGCAGCAAGCCTTCTCGCCGCAGGAGCAGTGAAGATCGTCTTCACCGAAGCGCAGTTCCGACCACTTTACGAAGGCGCTGGGACCTTTGCCGAGATCGCAACCTACCTCGCCGCGCACGGTTTCGTGCTGCACAATCTGTTCGACATCAATCACAACCAGCGCGGCGAAGCCTGTTGGTGCGACGCGCTTTTCGTTCTTGCGCGGGGCGCGGGGCACACGTCGGCTGGAACCGGGAGTTGAAGCGCGTCGACATCGTCGAATTCTATCGTCGACTTGCCCAAGCCAACCCTGCGCCCGAGACCGAGCT
>JAYTAR010000528.1:0-5952 GCA_043737455.1 Sphingomonadales bacterium
ACCAGATCAGGTCACTCATGGCAGCGCCTCCTCGCACCGCCATTGAATCACATCACCAAGCTCGTGGGAATCCCTTTAATAGGTCCTGAGCCTAGTTGCTTATGCTGACATGCTAAATGGTGGAACGGGGGCACCATCCCCGCAAAAGCTGATCGCACCGATGATCGCGCGCTTCATCGCGACCGACCGGGCCTTCGCCAAAGCGAAGCGCGGCATTCAGACCGGGCCGGCAACCGGATAGCGTTCGTCGATCAGCTTGAAGAAGCGTTTAAGCGCAGGATTGTCATTGTCCTCGCGCCAAAACGCCGAGACATCAATCCGCGCCTGACCGTTCGGGTCATACACATCGCGCAGAACGACTCCTTGTCGCGCCACGCCCGTTGCACTTTCGCTCACGACCGTGATGAAACGACCGATAGACACCATGCTCAGGATCGTTTCGTGGCTGGTATCCTGGGCGATGATGTTCGGCCGATAGCCTTGATCGGTCATTCGTGCCGCAAGCAAATTGGAAATCGTGGGGCCGATGCCGTCACTCGGGACCACGAACACTTCGCGTCGCAGGTCGGTGAAGAATATCCGTTCGGACGCGAGCAGGTCGTGATCTTCTGGGAGTGCCACCATCAGTCGTTCGGACCACAAGGCACGCTTGCGAATGCCGGGATCGGAAATGTCAGCCGCGACGATCGCGATGTCGACGATGCGCGATTGCAGCCCGCTAAGCAGGGCTTCCGCACCTGTTTCAACGCCGTCGAATTGGACATCTGGAAACCGAATGAGGTAGTCCGAAATGGCCATGCGGAGATTGCCCGCCGTCAGCGAAGAGCTGAACCCGACCGAGATGCGCCCGGCTTCGCCATAGTTGATAGCCCGAGCGGTCGTTCTCAGATTATCGACGTCGGTGACGATCCGTCGCGCTACTGTCAGGAAAACCTTGCCGGTGTCAGTTGGGGTCGCCCCGCGAGGCGATCGATCAAATAGCGTCACCCCCAACCGCTGTTCCAGCAGCAGTACTCGCTTGCTCAAAGTCGATTGCTTGACGTTGAGCGCTTTGGCCGCCCGCGCGAAGCTCTGCGTGTCGGCGGTTGCCACGGCATAACGCAACTGGCGAATTTCAATCGACAAATTTAGCCTGCTGTGTTTTCCCGCTTCGCAATACCGTTCCGATGCTTACTCGATTGTCCCGAGCACTGGGGTGCAGGTAATGCTGTGTTTGGTTATGATCACAAAGCGAGAGCGCAGTAACGCACTTACCAGTCGATCTTGATTTATGAGAAGGATGACGCTGAACTGGACTCAGAATTTATAACCGACGCTGAATCGGAATGAACGTCCCAGAATCGGGCGCGCAAGGATCGCGCCGCTTCCTTGTGCACCGATAGTCCGAGGATTTCCTTCGGTAAGGCCGATAGTGTCGGTAATGTTGTCGACGCTTGCCTGTAGCTCAATCCGCTTGTCGAGCGCGACGATCACGCCCGCGTCCCATTTATAGAAGCTCGGCAGCACCTGCTGATTCTGCACATCGGAGAAGCGGTCGCCGATGTAGGCGATCGTCGTATAGAGCGTGGCGCTGCTGTTGCCGAACTTCGCCTCATACGACGGGTTGACCCGCCATTGCCATTTGGGCTGGCGCTGAACCGCGTTCCCCGTCAGGTCGATCGTGCCTCCGCCGGCGAAGAAATTCTCGTATTTTGCGTCGAGATAGGTGCCGCTGAAGCCGATCGACAGGCCCTCGAACGGTCGGATCGCGCCTTCCAGTTCAACGCCTGTCGTCTTGGCGCCACCGACCGAAATGATCGGTGCGCCATTCGTAATGACGGTCGTTACCAGACCGGTAAATTTATTATGGAAGATGGTAGCGTAGGCGCTGACCAAATCGGTCGAAAACTTTACGCCGCCCTCATAGGTATCGACGCGCTGCGTCAGGTCGACGCCGCTACGCAAATTGTCGAAGAACGGAAAATTGTGACCGCGGCTGTAGCGCGCGAACACGCCCAAGTCCGAGCTTATGTCGTAGTTCGCGCCGACGGTGTAGGAAAATTCGTCGCCGGTATAGTCGATCGTCGAGAAGGTGCCGTTGAGCACTGCGGTGCCATTGTTGAATAGCGTGTTCGGGTTGCCGTCGGTGTCGACGCCGAAGCTGTTGTTCTCGAGCGTGCCATCGACCTCGTGCCGCTGCCAGCGAATACCTCCGTCGATGCGCAATTCGGGCGTGATCTGGAATTCGTCAACAGCATAAAGAGCAATGTCGCGCCCGTCATAGGTGGCGTTGACGTTGAAGAACGACCCTTGCGCAAACCCGGCACGCGTCACCTGCTGTGTCGCGCCGCTCTTCGTGTTGACGATCATCATATTGAGTCGCCGCGCATTGGGTTCGGCAGTCACGAGCTGCCCGTTGCCGAGGTTCCACTGATCCTTCGACGAATAGGCAGCATAATAGCCGCCGACCGTCAGTGTGTTATTCCCCGATTTATACTCAAGCGCGAGATCGTTGACGAACGATTCGAGCTGCTTGCGTACGATCCACTGGCCGGTCTGGATAACCTGTGTGGATGGAGCGACCGCCCCGCCGCCGTTCACGGCAGTCAGGCTAGTGATCGTCCCGCCGAGACCTGCAGCAAAAGCAGTCGCGGTCTGCGGCGCAGGGCCTGCGGGGACGAGCCCGGTTGTATCGGCGTCGCCTTTCAGCCAACTCGCGCGATACCGGAATGTGAAATCGTCTGCGAGTTCATAGTCGAAATTCGTTCCCAGATTAACGAGTTTCGCGCCGCGTCCATCGGCGAGATCGGTCTTGGTTCCATCGTTGAGGACGGCGAGCCGCAATTCGCTGCTGGCGAGGGTGCCAGTACCCGCGTCGAACCCTGCGAACGAGCGAACCTTGTCCCCATCTTGGATGACCGGGATCGGCAGCAGCCATTGCCCGCGATCGTCCAGATAGCGCCCAAATACGAGCAGCTTGCCACGCCCGAAGTCATGGCGAACGTTCGCCGTGATTTGCCCGCCCTTTTCCGCAATGAAGCCCGGGTCGCGAACGCCTTTAGACGTCGCGTAGTAGCCGCCCACCATGAAACCGGTCGATGGCCCGAGCGGCCCCGAAACATAGCCGTCCGCGCGCACTTCGCCGAAGTCGGTGACTGACCCCTTCACGAGCCCCTCGAATTCAGAGCCGCCCTTGCGCTGGACGAAGTTCACGGTGAGGCCCGGCTGGCCCGCCGAGAACAGTGACCCGGTGCCGCCGCGCACCGCCTCGACGCGCTGAAGCGTCTCGTCGATGCGGAACAGTTGCGCATTGTCGAGGAACGACAAGGTCGGCGGGGGAAAATAAGGAACACCTTCGACTTGCAGCGTGACGAAATCCGAATCGCCTCCCGAGGGATATCCGCGCACGAAAATGTTCGCCCCGCTCTGTCCGCCCGAGCTTTCGGCACTGACACCTGGAATTGCCTTAAAAAGATCGGCAGTGCTCGCCGGGGATATCTGATCGATCGCCGCCGCATCGACTGTGGTGACTGCGAAGGCCGCGTCCTGACGGCGAATGCCCGCACCGCTTGTTCCCGTCACGATAATGACATCGGCCTCATCGGTGCGCTCGTCAGCGGGCGGAGGTGCTGGCTGGGTCGATTGCGCATGTGCAGAACCTGCTGCAAGCATTAACGTCAGAACCGAGAGTGAGCCTCGTGAACGAACGATACTGGTCAATGAGCGCATCAAATCCTCCCTGTCGTGGCGCGTCCTTAATGTTCGCGCCTTAAGCGAATCAGATACCTAATCTTGAAATGCATTTCAAGCATTAATGAAACAGGTTTCGGAGTTGCACGGTTTTTGCCATAGAGGCTGCTGAATGATGGTCCGCAAAAATTGGGATTTGAATGGCTGAAGGTACCGACATAATTGATCCGCCCAAAGCGTCGCGGTCGATGGCCGTGAATATGGCCGACATCGCACGCCTTGCCAACGTATCGAAGCCGACGGTTTCGCGCGTCCTCAACGGCAGTTCACTCGTCACTGCCGAGACGCGCGATCGCGTGCTCGAAGTGGCTCGCGCGCATGGTTATGCCGTCAATCGTAACGCGCAGAAGCTTAGGCAAATTCGCACCGACACGATTGCTGTCGTGCTCGACTTCGGCTCGCATCGCGCGGGGCGGATTGCCGACCCGTTTATTTTTGAGCTGCTGGCGGGCGTGTCCGAAGCCTTGTCGGTACGCAACCAAGACCTTCTGTTATCGCCGCCGGGCCTGACGGATGTGAAGAGCTACAGCGACCTCCTGACTGGCCGCGCGGCCGACGGTTTTATCTTTTTGGGGCAGGGCGCGCGCGAGCAGCTGCTTCGGCAACTTGGCAAGACACGTGCGCCGTTCGTGGTATGGGGCGCGGTCGATCCGGCCGAGCCCTATTGCGCGGTCGGTAGCGACAATGTCCTAGGCGGGCGATTGGCCGGCGAGCTTTTCATCAAACGTGGAGCGAGACGTTGGCTGTTTGTGGGCGATACCGACCACACCGAAATCCGTATGCGCTTTGATGGCTTGGCAGCCGTTGCGCACGACGCGAACGATGGCGTGACAATCGCGCAACTCGCCGTTGCAAACATGGCCTATGCCGCGACTTACGCTAGTGCCGTTGCCTATCTCAAAACACATGACGCACCCGACGCTGTCTTTGCATTCTCGGATACCGCTGCGATGGCCGTCATCACTGCCTTTCGCGAATCAGGGCATGTTGCACCACGCGATTATGCGCTTGTCGGCTACAACAACATTCCACCTGCAGGCGATTTCACACCTGCGATCACGACGATCGAGCAGGAAACGCATATTGCGGGTGCGATCCTGGTCGAAAAGCTCATGCAGTTGATCGAGGGCGTGCGCGCACGGTCGACACTATTGCCGACGCGCCTGATCGCACGCGAAACCTGATCAGCGTGCCAGCACTCTGTCGAGATCGACTGCTGCTGTCGCCGGGTAGACGATATCGGCGGCGGCAAGGGCTAAGGGATCGCCGACGCCGACCGCAAACATGCCAGCGGCCTTGATCGCCGCGACACCAGCTTCGGCATCTTCAAAGCCGATTGCCTGCGACGGATGCACGCCCAGTGCATCAGCGCAGGCAAGAAATATGTCTGGCGCGGGCTTTGGATTGGCAATTGCACCTGCATCCGCGACGTAATCGAACAGATGCTCGATCTGAAGCTTTCGAAGTAGCAACGGGGCGTTACGACTGGCCGAAGCGACCGCACAGCCAAGGCGAACGTCGCGCGCGTGCAGGACAAGCTGGCGTGCGCCTGGCAAAATGTCGCCGGGGCCCATCTCGGCGACGGCGTCAAGATAATAGCTGTTCTTGCGCGCCGCGAGCGCGTCCATTTCGACTGAGGGTAGTATTAGATTGCCGAGCGCGAGAATGTGACGCAACGACCCCATGCGATCCACGCCCTTGAGGGCTTCGTTGTCGCCGTCGTCGAAGCGAATGCTCAGGCTGTCCGCAATACGTTTCCAGGCAACGAAGTGCGCACGCGCGCTGTCGGCTAGGACGCCGTCGAGGTCGAAGATTGCAGCCCTAAAGCGCGTCATCGCGACAATGGTCGCGTCGTCTTATTCGCATCGACCGAAATGTCTTCCCGTTCATGCCGGGCGACCAAAGGCGGGCCCGCGATCAAGCAATAGGTCGCAGCGGCTTCGTCGACGGCGACTTCGATGAGGGTGTCCCTGAAACACAGGCGAAAGCTGTAACGCCCGAGGTAGGGCACGAAAATCGGGTCGAACGTAAGCGTATCGTCGATCACCCGCATGCCGGCAAAGCCCATGACCAGCGTTGTCCAACTTCCGGCGAGCGCCGCCATGTGCAGGCCGTGATCGCTATTACCGAACAGGTTGCACAAGTCGGTCAGAACCGACGTGCGCCAGTAACGATACGCGCGCGCCCTGTCGTTGGCGTGCGCGGCGGCGGTTGCAAACGCGC
>JAYTAR010000529.1:0-5943 GCA_043737455.1 Sphingomonadales bacterium
AGGAGGAGGGTCGCGAAAGCCAGTTTCTTCCCTCTCCCTAAAGGGGAGAGGGACCGGCGCGCAGCGCCAGGGAGAGGGCACGCGTCCGACAGGCGGTGCCCTCTCCCTGCGTCGCTTTGCTCCGCTGTCCCTCTCCCCTTTAGGGAGAGGGGAAAGTAATCCCTCACTCGACGTCCTCCACGACGACCTTTTCACCCGTCACGCGCTGGCTGAGTGCCGCCGCCATGAACCGGTCGAGGTCGCCGTCGAGCACGTCCATCGGCGAGCCCGAGGTAACGCCGGTGCGCAGGTCCTTCACCATCTGATACGGCTGCAGGACATAGCTGCGGATCTGGTGCCCCCAGCCGATGTCGGTCTTCGACGCCGCATTCGCATTCGCTTCGACTTCGCGCTTCTGCAGCTCAGCCTCGTACAGCCGCGCGCGCAGCTGGTTCATCGCCTCGGCCTTGTTCTTGTGCTGGCTGCGCTGGTTTTGGCATTGGACGACGATATTGGTCGGGATATGCGTGATGCGCACCGCGCTGTCGGTGGTGTTGATGTGCTGACCACCAGCTCCACTTGCCCGGAAAGTGTCGATGCGCAGGTCGCTCTCGACGATCTCGATGTCGATATTCTCGTCGACGACCGGGTAGACCCAGACGCTGGCAAAGCTCGTCTGACGCTTGTCGCCGCTTCCGAACGGGCTGATCCGTACCAGCCGGTGCACGCCGCTCTCGGTCTTGGCATAGCCATAGGCGTTTTCGCCCTTCAGCATGTACGTGACCGACTTGATCCCGGTCTGCTCGCCCGCATGATAGTCGATCGTCTCGACCTTCATGCGGCGGCGCTCGGCCCAGCGTGTGTACATGCGGCCCAGCATCTCGGCCCAGTCCTGGCTCTCGGTCCCGCCCGCGCCCGCGTTGACCTCGATATAAGTATCGTTGGCGTCGGCCTCACCCGCGAGCAGTGCGGCGACCTTGTCGCGCTCGGTGCGCTCGGCGAGGTCGGCAAGCGCCGTCGCGCCTTCGCTCACCATCGCTTCGTCGCCTTCGTCCTCGGCCATGCCCATCAATTCGACGGTGTCGTCGAGCTCGGTCTGGATCGCGCGCGTTGCCGCGATCGCTTCTTCGAGGCGGCGACGTTCGCGCATGACGCTTTGCGCGGCCTTGGGATCGTCCCACAGCGCCTGGTCCTCGACTTTCTCGTTCAGCACGCCCAGCCGCGCCAATGCCGCGTCCCAATCGAGGAAACGGCGCAACAGCGCGAGCGCGGAATTAATCTGATCGACATGGGCTTGCGCTTCGGCGCGCATCGGCAATCCTTTGGTTCGCGTACTCGGGCGTTAGTAAATACCGCCCTGCCTTTGCAAGAAGTCGCTGTCGGGGCGCGAGACCGGCGCCGCGCGCTTCGGCGCGACCCGGCGCGCGATCACCACGGGCAATTCGTCCTGACGGATCGAGCGGCGCGGTTCAGACTCGGGCTTGAACGCTTCCCAGATGACCGCCGCCTTCGGATCGGCTTCGTTCGGCCAGCTGCCATAGACGCGCCGTCCCGATCGGCGATCGATGCGCACCATGCGCACGCCGGGCGGCGCGCGGAACGGAACGACCGGCATCCCCTCGAACGCGGGCTTGGCGAAGGCCTTGAAGATCGGCGCGGCGATCACACCACCCTGTGCACCCCCGCCCAGCGAGCGCGGCTTGTCGTAGCCCAAGTAAACCCCCGCGACGACATCGGCCGATCCGCCGACGAACCACACGTTGGTGGGACCCGTCGTCGTGCCGGTCTTGCCGAACAGCGGTCGATCGAGATCGCGCAGCACCGTCGCGGTCCCACGCTGGATGACGCCTTCGGTAATGTGGACGACCTGATAGGCGGTCATCGCGTCCATCACCTGTTTGGTTCGTGAGGGCGGGCGCGGCATCGCCTTTCCGTCCCATTCGGGCATGTTGCAGCGTTCGCACGGCCGCGTGTCGGCGCGCAGCACGATCTTGCCATTACGGTCCTGCACGAAGTCGATCGTCGTCGGCGTCGTCGCGCGCCCATTGTTGGCGAGCACCGCATAGGCGTTGACCATGCGCGCGACGGTCGTATCGCCAGCGCCGAGCGCGAGCGAAAGCACCGCCGGATAAGCGACGTCGGGCGGCCGAATGCCGACCGCATCGGCAAGCTTGACGACCTTGTCCATGCCGGTTTGCGAGGCGGCGCGTACCGTCATCAGGTTGCGCGATTGCTCGACGCCCCAGCGCATCGTCTGCGGCCCCGCCCCGCCGCCACCACCAAAGTTGCGGAAGCATTTGCGGCCGAGGCGCGCCGACTGATAAACGCAGAACGGCCCGTCGACGATGATCGATGCGGGCGTCATCCCATTGTCGAGCGCCGCTGCGTAGACGAACGGCTTGAAGCTCGACCCCGGTTGGCGAAGCGCCTGCGTCGCGCGATTGAAACTGCCCAGCCGCGCGTCAAAGCCACCCTGCATCGCGAGCACTTGCCCGGTGCGCGCATTCTGCGCGGCAAACCCACCCGAAATCTCGGGAACGCTGCGCAGCGCCCATTGCGCAGCTTCGGGCGCGACCGCGATCACGTCGCCGGGCTGCAGCCAGTTGAACGCCGCACCGCCGCCGCGCCGCGGCATCGACGCCGCCCATGACGGCATCGCGCCCTCGCTGCCGTCGGCAAAGCCCAGCCGCGCGGTCGTTCCGGCCTTTGCCAGGACCACCGCGGTTCGCCAATCCTTGTACGACACCGCCAAATTCTTCGCGGCAAATGCCTGTTGCCAATTGCCCGAGAGATCGACCTTGCCGACCGGGCCGCTCCATCCGCGCCCGCGATCGAAGCGCAACAACCCTTCACGCAGCGCATTCTCGGCAAAAACCTGCAGCCGCGGGTCGAGCGACGTGCGCACCCACAGCCCGCCTGCGTAAACCGAATACGGCCCGTCCTTGTCGGTCTCGCCGAACTTCTCGATCAGCTGGCGGCGAACCTCTTCGGTAAAATAGCCACCGACGACCTCATCCTTCACCTGAACGCGCGGAATGGTGCCGAGCGGCGTTGCCACTGCCGCATCATGGTCGGCGCGCGTGATGAAGCCGTTCTGCAGCATCTCGCCCAGCGCCCAGTTCCGGCGCTCCATCGCGCGGTCATAGAAGCGCTCGGGCCGGTAGTTCGACGGCCCCTTCGGCAGGATCGCGAGATACGCCATTTCGGGGAGCGTCAATTCGGCGACGTCCTTGCCGAAATAGGCGCGCGCGGCCGATTGCACGCCGAACGCATTGCGGCCCAGCGCGATCTGATTGAGGTACAATTCGAGGATCTGCTCTTTGGACAGCACGCTCTCGATGCGAAAGGCGAGGAATGCCTCCTTGGCTTTGCGCCCGATCGAATATTCGTCGCCGATCAGCAAATTCTTTGCGACCTGCTGCGTGATCGTCGAGCCACCACGCGCGCGACGACCGCTGCCGATCTTGGTCACATAATCAACCGCCGCGCCCGCGACGCCGAGGTAATCGACGCCGCCGTGCGAGAAGAAATTCTTGTCCTCGGCGGCCAGATACGCCTTGATGAGCAAGTCGGGATATTCGTCGAAGGCAAGCTGCACGCGGCGTTCGCGCGCATAGGAATAGACCGGCGCACCGTCGATCGAGCGGATGTTGGTCGGCAACGGCGGCTCGTACTTCAGCAGCGTCGTCGCATCGGGCAGCCCGCGCAGGAACGTCAGCCACAGCACCAGCCAGCCCAGTGCAAGCAGCGAGACCGCGATAAGGCTCAGCCGCACCCAGCGCCGCCCCCACAGCCGCCGAACCGTACCGAATGCCTCGCTCCCGCGCCGGGTAAGCGTCATGCGGAGCGCGGGACTGTCAGCGTCGGTCATCACGCGGGCTTAGCGTCCGACTTTCTTCAGCGCCACCCGGACGAGCGCATCGAGCGACGCCGCAGTGCCAAGCTCTTCCTCGGCCCGGGCGACCGCGGCACTCGCTTCCGCCGGGCGAAAGCCCAGGTTCAGCAGCGCCGACACCGCATCGGCGGCGACGCCCGCGACCGGCACTGCGCCCGGCAGGCCCAGCGTTACGCCGCCGACCTTGTCCTTGAGTTCGCGGACTATCCGCTCGGCAAGCTTGGGACCGACACCGCTGGCGCGCGCGACCATCGCCTTGTCTTGAGCAGCGATCGCCCGCGTCAGCTCATCGCCGTCGAGCACCGACAAGATGCTGAGCGCGACGCGCCCACCGACGCCCTGCACGCCGATCAGCAAACGGAACCAGTCGCGCTCGCTCGCCGATCCAAAGCCGAACAAAGTCATCGCGTCTTCGCGCACCTGCAATTCGGTGAACAGTCGGACTTCACCCCCGACCGGCCCGATCGCGGTCAGCGTGCGCGTCGACGCCTGCACGAGATAGCCGACGCCGCCGACGTCGATCACCGCATGGTCGGCGGCGACTTCGGCGAGGCTTCCGGTGAGGCGCGCGATCATTCCCGGGCGCTAACGCATCGGCATGCCAGCGCCAAGCGCCGCTATGCGGTCCGTCGTGCGCTGGCGAGGTGATGCGCGTGGCAGATCGCGACGGCAAGCGCGTCCGCGGCGTCGGTGCCTGCGATCGCCACGCCGGGCAGCAGTCGCGCGACCATCGCGTGCACCTGAGCTTTCTCCGCCGAGCCAGTGCCGACGACCGCCTTCTTGACAAGCCGCGGCGCATATTCGCCGACCTCTAGCCCCGAGCGGGCAGCACACAGCAAAGCGACGCCGCGCGCATGCGCCAGCTTCAGTGTCGATTGCGGGTTGGTGTTGACGAACACCTCCTCGACACCCGCGCCATCGGGGGCGTGACGCTGGATCAGGTCGGTCAGCGCTGCGTCGAGCGCGACCAGCCGCGCGGGCAGCGCTGCCTTGGCATCGGTCCTGATCTGGCCGTTCGCGATATGGCTCAGCCGATTGCCCTGCGCCTCGATCAGCCCCCAGCCCGTCGTGCCGAGCCCGGGATCGAGGCCGAGGACGATCATTCAGCCCAGCCGCTCCATGACATCGTCGGGCACGTCATAATTGCCCCACACTTGCTGCACGTCATCGTCATCGTCGAGCGCGTCGATCAGCTTCATCAGCGTCATCGCATCGCCCTCGCCGACCGCCACCATCGTCTGCGGGCGCCATGCGAGCTTTGCCCCCTCGCTCTCGCCAAGCTTGGCTTCCAGCGCCTTGGCCACGGGATGCAGGTCGCCGACCGCGGTCCATATCTCGTGGCCGTCGTCGTTCGACGTCACGTCCTCGGCCCCGGCGTCGAGCGCGGCCTCGAACACCGTCTCGACATCGCCGACCGACGCCGGATAGGAAATCAGCCCGACGCGGTCGAACGCGTGGCTCACCGATCCGCCCGCGCCCAGATTGCCGCCGTTTTTGCTGACCGCGGTGCGCACGTTGGTCGCGGTGCGGTTGCGATTGTCGGTCAGCGCCTCGATGATCAGGCTGACGCCGCCGGGGCCGAAGCCTTCGTAACGCATCTCCTCATAGTTGGCGCCATCGGCACGTGCGGCGTTGCTGATCGCGCGTTCGATATTGTCCTTGGGCATCCCGCCCGCGCGCGCGGTCAGCACCGCCGCGCGCAGCCGCGCGTTCATCGCCGGATCGGGCAGCCCCGATTTCGCCGCCACGGTGATTTCGCGGCTGAGCTTGGAGAACGCCGCCGCGCGTTTCTTGTCCTGCGCACCCTTGCGGTGCATGATGTTCTTGAACTTGGAATGGCCGGCCATCGGGTCCCCGCAAACGTTTGTTGCAGGGACCCTTAGGAAAAGATGTGGCCTAGCTCAACTTGACTGCGGTACCCGATGCGCTGACCATCAGCATCGACCCGCCCTGACCGATCACTTCATAATCAAGGTCGACGCCGATCACCGCATCGGCCCCGAGCGCGCGGGCTTCGTCCTGCATTTCGGCGAGCGCGGTCTTGCGTGCATCACGCAGCGAGCTTTCGT
>JAYTAR010000530.1:0-5939 GCA_043737455.1 Sphingomonadales bacterium
CGAAGCGGTTCCGGTCGGATCGGTGCTGACGCAAGGGCGCTGGTGGCCGCGCGGCTATGCTGGCGCACCGCTCGTCTCGGTCGAGGCCGAACAGGCCAAGGCGCTTTCGCTCAAGCTCGGCGATCCGGTGACGGTCAGCGTGCTCGGACAGGAAGTGACCGCGCGCGTCGCCAATTTCCGGCAGGTGCAATGGGACAGTTTCGGCTTCAACTTCGTGCTCGTCTTTTCACCGGGCACCTTTGCCGAGTTTCCGCACAATCTGTCGGCCACCGTGGCGATGCCACCCGCGCGCACCGGCGCAGTGATGCGCGCGCTGCTGCCGCGCTTTCCGTCGGTATCGGTCATCGAGGTGGGCGGCGTGCTGAAGCAGGTGCAGGACGTCATCGGCCAATTGTCGAGCGCGATCGCCGCCGCCGCGAGCGTCGCGATCCTTGCCGGCATCGCCGTGCTGATCGGCGCCATCACCGCCGCGCGTGAGGCGCGAACCTATGACGCGGTCATGCTCAAGGTGCTGGGGGCGACACGCGCGCAAGTGCTGGGAACACAGGCGATCGAATATGCCCTGCTCGGCACGATCGTCGCGGGGGTCGCGCTCGCGCTCGGCCTCGTCGGCGCGTGGGTGGTGGTCGTCCAGGTCTTCGCATTCGCCTGGCTGCCCGATTATCCGGCGGTGCTCGCGACGGTCGGCATCGGCATCGGCGTGACGATGGTCGTCGGGCTGCTCGGCAGCTTGCCCATCCTCGCCGCTCGCCCTGCACAGGCGTTGCGCACGCTTTAGTCGAGCTTGGCGGCGCGCGTCTCGGGCATGCGGAGATAGACGATCAGCGACACTGCGATCATCGCGGTGACGTACCAGTAGAACCCGCGCTCGAGCCCCGCCTGCTTGAGCGACAGCGCGACATATTCGGCGGTGCCGCCGAACGCGGTGTTCGCGAGCGCGTACGGCAAGGCGACCCCGAGCGTACGAATGTTCGCCGGAAACAATTCGGCCTTCACGACGGCGTTGATCGACGTGTAGCCGGTCACGATGACGAGCGCGGCGACGATGAGTGTGAACGCACCAAACCAGGTCGTCGCATTTTCGAGCGCGCTGAAGATCGGCACGGTGAAGATGACGCCCGCCACGCCGAACGCGATGAGCAGCGGACGCCGCCCGACCCGATCGGACAGCGCCCCCGCAACCGGTTGCAACAGCATGAACACGAGCAACGCGGCGGCCATGATGCCCGTCGCCGCCTCGCGCCCGAACCCCGCGGTATTGACGAGGAATTTCTGCATGTACGTGCTGTAGGCATAGAAGGCGAGCGTGCCCCCCGCGGTCATGAACACGACCGTCGCCACCGCGCGCGGATGTTCGCGGAACAACGTCAACGCCCCGACCTTGCGGCGATCCGCATCCCCGACCGTCGCAAAGGCGTCGGTCTCGGCGATGTTGCGCCGCATGACGAACACGACGACCGCGAGCAGTCCGCCGATCGCGAACGGGATACGCCAGCCCCATTGTTCGAGCTGCGCCTCGGTCAGCAGCACCTGCAGGATGAGGAGGACGCACAGCGCGAGCAATTGCCCCGAGATCAGGGTCACATATTGAAAACTCGAAAAGAACCCCCGCCGCTCGCGGCCCGCCATCTCGCTCAGATACACCGCGCTCGCACCATATTCGCCGCCGACGCTCAATCCCTGCAGCATGCGCGCGATGACGAGCAGCACCGGTGCCGCCACGCCGATGCTCGCATAGCCGGGAATGAACGCGATCATCAGCGACCCTGCGCACATCAAGGTCACCGACAGCGTCAGCGCGTTCTTGCGCCCGTGCCGGTCGGCGTAGATGCCCATCAGCCACGCGCCGATCGGTCGCATCACGAAGCCGACCGCGAAAATGCCTGCCGCGCTCAGCAGCTGCGCGGTGCGATCACCCGCCGGAAAGATCAACGGCGCGAAATAGAGCGTGAACGCCGAATAGACGTACCAATCATACCATTCGACGAGATTGCCCGCCGATCCGCCGACGATCGATTTCAATCGCGCCCGGTCGCTGGTCGGCGTGTTGCTTGGGTGAGTGGGTGCTGTCATCGCCGCGTTGAACGGCATTTTTGCGCGACGGGCAAGCCGTGCCGCTTCCCAGAACCCCGTGCCGCGTTAAGGGCACACGGTGACCATCGACCACGCCCCCGACGCACGCCTGCACCTTGTCGCGCTGCGCAAGACCGTGCCTGGCGGGCGCGAGCTGTTCCGCGACCTCGATCTCACGGTCGGCGCCGGCGAACTCGTCGCGATCCTGGGCGAATCGGGATCGGGCAAATCGACCCTGCTCAACGTCGTCGCCGGGCTCGACAGCGTCGACGATGGCCGCGTGACGATCGACGGTAACGCGCTCGACGGGTTGGGCGACGTCGCGCTGACCGAATTGCGCCGCGCGCGTATCGGGTTCGTTTTTCAGGCGTTTCATATCCTGCCGTACCTGACGCTTGCTCGCAACGTGGCGCTGCCGCTGGCGCTGGGCGACGTCGGCATGCGCGTCGCGGTCGACCGGGCGCGGGCGATGCTGGACGCGGTCGGGCTCGGCGACCGCGCCGACGCCTATCCGCGCGACCTGTCGGGCGGCGAATTGCAGCGCGTGGCGATCGCGCGCGCGCTGGTACACCGACCCGCGCTGATCCTCGCCGACGAGCCGACCGGCAACCTCGATCCCGAAACCGCCGCGCTCGTCATGGCTCTGCTCGCACGCACGACACGCGAACACGGCGCAGGTGGCGTCCTGGTCACGCATTCGCACGCGGCGGCGGCGGTCGCCGACCGGGTGTTACGGCTGACCCCGACCGGCCTGGTCGATGCGTGATCGCATCGGCGTCGCCGCCTGGCTGATCGCCGGCGACGGGCGCCAGCATCCCGCGCGCGTCCTGACCGCGGTCATCGCGATCGCGGTCGGTGTCGCGCTGGGTTTTGCGGTCCACCTCGTCAATGCATCGGCGCTCGTCGCGTTCGGGCAAGCGGTGCGTACCGTCAACGGTGCCGCCGATCTGCAGGTAAAGGCAGCGACGCCGCGCGGGCTGGGTGAAGCGCTTTATCCGCGCGTGCTCGCGACCGCGGGCGTTGCCGATGCCAGCCCGGTCGTCGAGCTTGCCGCAACTGTCGCCAGCACCGCACGCGGCGCGCGGCTGACGCTGCTCGGTCTCGATGTCGTCCGCGCCGCGCAAGTGACGCCGAGCCTGATCGGCCTGCCCTCGCGTCGCGACAGCTTCGGCGGCGATAGGCTGTTCGCCGACGACAGCCTTTTCGCTTCGCGCGCGGCACTGACCGCATTGCGAGCGCGTGTCGGTGACCAGGTGGCGCTCACTGCGAACGGGCGGACGGCGCGTTTCGTCGTGCGCGGGCTGCTTCCCGGTGTCGCCGAGGGCCAACGGATCGCGGTCATCGACATCGCCGCGGCGCAGTGGCGCTTCGACCGGCTGGGGCGCATTGATCGGATCGATCTGGCGCTCGCCGACGCCGCCAATCCGCAGGCGGTACGTCGCACGCTTGGCGACCTGGTGTCCGCCGATGCGCTCGTCACCGACGATGCCGATGCCGCGCGGCAGGGCGATGCGCTCTCGCGCGCCTACCGCGTCAACCTGCAAATGCTCGCGCTCGTCGCGCTGCTGACAGGTGCATTCCTCGTCTATTCGACGCAGACGCTCGCAGTCGCACGGCGCGTGCAGGGCTTCGCGCTGCTGCGCACGGTCGGCATGCAGCGCAGCGCCGTGCGCGCGCTCGTCGCGACCGAAGGTGTCGTGACCGGCATCGTCGGCGCGGCGCTCGGTATCGGTGCGGGCTATGCACTCGCCGCGCTCGCGCTGGCCGTGCTGGGGCCGGGTCTGGGCGGCATGGCGTTCGGGCGCGCGGCGCCGCCACTTCGGCTCGAGCCGCTCGCCGCGTTCGGCTTTTTCGCGCTTGGCGTGGCGGCGGCGGTGGGGGGCAGCCTCGTCCCCGCGGCACAAGGTGCCCGGGCCGCACCCGCCGCGACGTTGAAAAATGCGGGCGACCCCGTCGATCCGCGTGCGCGCGTCGCGTGGCGAATGCCGCTCGGGCTGCTCGGGCTCGCTGGCGTGGCGAGCGTGCTGCCCGCCGTCGCCGGCCTGCCGCTGTTCGGCTATGTCGCGGTCGCGCTGCTGCTCGCGGGGGGTATCCTCGCGATGCCGGGCCTCGCGCGCGCGGTGCTCGCTCCACTGGCGCGGCGCTCGAGCGGATCGGCGACGGTCGATCTGGCGGTCCAGCATTTGCACGGCGCGCCAAACGCCGCCGCCACCGCATTGTGCGGCATCGTCGCGAGCACGGCGCTGATGATCGCGATGGCGGTGATGGTGAACAGTTTTCGCGGCGCGGTCGACGATTGGCTGGGCGACGTGCTGACCGGTGACCTCTACCTGCGCGTCGATCCGGATGTCGGCGGGTTCGACCGTGCCGCACAGGCCGGGCTGCGCCGCGTCCCCGGCGTCGCGGCGATCGCGTTCGACCGTCAGCTTCCCATCGTGCTCGCCGCCGATCGCCCGCCGATGACGCTTGTTGTGCGCCAGGCCGACGCTGTGCGCGACGCCGCGATCCGTATCGGCGCGCGGGTCGCGGCCCCTGCGGGCGTGATCGGGGTCGCCCTGTCCGAACCGGCGGCGCGGCTGCTCGACCAGCGCGTCGGGGGCGCGATCGCGCTGCCGATCGCGCCGGGGCGGCGGTTCATGGTGACTGAGATCTGGCGCGATTATGCGCGGCAGCAGGGCGCGATCGCGATCGACGACGGCGATTACACGCGGCTGACGGACGATTCGGTGCGCGATTCGGCGACGGTCATGCTGGCGCGCGGTGCCGATGCGCGCGTCGTGCGGCGCGCGCTGATGGCCGCAGCGCCGCCGACCATCCGCGATGCGGTGCAGGTCGCCGAACCCGCCACGCTGCGCCGCTTTGCGCTAACGCTGTTCGACCGCAGCTTTGCGATTACCTACGCGCTCGAGGCCGTCGCCATCCTGGTCGGACTGGCCGGCGTCGCCGCGACCGCTTCGGCGCAAGCCATTGCACGGACACGCGAATTTGGGATGCTGCGCCACATCGGGCTGACGCGCGGGCGTATCGTGGCGATGCTGGGCGTCGAGGGTGCGCTGCTCGGTGCGATCGGCGGCATGGCCGGGATCGCGCTGGGGCTGGCGATCGGGGGGGTGCTCGTCCACGTGGTCAATCCACAATCGTTCAACTGGACGATGGCGACGCGCGTGCCGGTGCCTACCGTCGCGGGCGTGCTGGTCGCGCTGATCGTCGCGGCGACGGCGACCGCGATGCTGGGCGGGCGGCGGGCGGTCTCGGTAGATGCGGTGCGCGCCGTGCGAGCCGACTGGTGATGCGCCAGCTCGTCCGATCGCTGATGGCGCTGCTGCTGCTCGCGGCGGCACCCGCGCCCTACCCCGCCGTTGCGCCGGGCCGCAGCTTTACCTTTCCCGCCGACCATGGCGCGCACCCCGACTATCGCACCGAATGGTGGTATGTGACCGGCAGCGTGCGCGCGGCCGATGGGCGCGATCTTGGATTTCAAGTTACCTTCTTCCGCACGCGTCCGCTGGTCGACCCGGCGAACCCCAGCGCGTTCGCGGCGCGCCAATTGATCTTCGCGCATGTCGCGCTGTCCGACGGACGGGCGGCGCGGCTGTATCACGATCACCGCGCCGCGCGCGCCGGGCTCGGCATCGCCGGCGCCCGCGTCGGCGACGCCGATGTGCGATTGCGCGACTGGCGGCTGTTGCGACTTCCCGATGGCCGCTGGCGAACGCGGATCGTCGCGCGCGATTTCACGCTCGACCTGCTGCTCGTGCCGCAACAGCCGGTGCTGCTGCAGGGCGTCGGCGGATACAGCCGCAAGGGACCGAGCCTGGCCGATGCCAGCCATTATTACTCGATCCCGCAAATGCGCGTGGCGGGCA
>JAYTAR010000531.1:0-2352 GCA_043737455.1 Sphingomonadales bacterium
ACTTGTTCGCGGCGACGCCCGTTCAGCGACTCCTACAGGAATTGCTCGGCTTGCCCAAGCCGACGTATCGCCATCACCTGCTCGTTCTCGGCCCCGACCGACGGCGCCTGGCGAAACGGACGCCAGGATCGCGACTCTGCGATATGCGGGCAGATCGTCTAGATCCGACGCGGGTGATCGCCGATCTTCGACGCGGGCTGCTGCCAGCGGGGTTCACGTTCGACGCTTCGGTTTAGAGATGCTCGTGCGCGGGCGATGGGGGATGCAGCCGAAGCCGCGTTGCGCGCCGCTCATCACCTTCCGTAATCTCGATACGCCAACCGCTTGGATGGGTCAGACATTCGCCCGGTTGCGGCACATGACCCGCAAGCATGAAGGCAAGCCCGCCGATCGTGTCGACATCCTCGTCGATATCGGCCAAGCGCGCGTCGATCGTCGCGCCGACGTCTTCGAGTTCGGCGCGCGCGTCGGCTTCCCATAGCCCATCGTCGAGCGCGATCAGCAACGGCGGGGCGGCATCGTCGGTTTCATCCTCGATATTGCCAACGATTTCTTCGATCAGATCCTCGATCGTGACCAGCCCTTCGGTTCCCGAATACTCGTCGATGACGATGGCGAGGTGAATGCGCTTGGCCTTCATTTCTTGCAGAAGGTCGAGCACGCCCATCGACTGCGGTACGTAGAGCGGCTGGCGGATCAGCTCTGCGATGGTCTCGGGAAACGGTGCGCCGCGCGCAAGGATCGCGAACGCATCCTTGATGTGGATCATACCGACAACTTCGTCGAGGCTGCCGCGGTATACTGGCAGGCGACTATGTGGCGCCTCCGCCAGCGTTGCGACGAGTTCCTCAAATCGCGCATTCTCGGGGATCGCGACGACGTCGGCACGCGGCACACCGACATCGTCGACGGTGCGCGCGCCAAAGTCGAGCAGGTTGCGCACCATCTGTCGTTCGACCGGAGACAGATCCCCCTTATCGTCGGGAGCGGGATCGTCCTCGTGATCGTCGATGACGTCGCTAATCTGTTCGCGCAGGGAAGGCTCGGGCGCATCGCCGAACATTGCGCGGATATTGCTCCAGATACCGCCGCCGTCGCGACTACTGTCGCCCTCTTTCATTGTGGAGAATCTTCGTCCTGATAGGGGTCGTGAAGCCCAAGCGTAGCCATCGCGGCGCGCTCGATCGCTTCCATGGCATCGGCGTCGGGGTCGTCCATATGGTCATGACCTAGCAGATGCAGCACCCCGTGCACAATCAAATGCGCGACATGGTCGGCCAGCGGCACGCCGCGCTCCCCGGCCTCGCGCTCGCACGTTCCGAGCGCGACGACGATGTCGCCAAGCAGTATTTCGCCATCGTCGGTATTCGCCAGGCCCTCGATAAGGTCGGGCTGCACCATCGGGAACGACAAGACGTTGGTCGGCGCATCGATACCGCGATACTGGCGATTGAGCGTCTGAACCTCGGCGTCGCTGGTTAGTCGCAGCGACACTTCGATCGCGGCATCGTCGTCGGCGTTTGGCGCCCTTGGTGAAACAGCAAGCGCGGCCGCTACCGCGCGCTTGGCAAGCAGCACCCAATCACCCTCGGGCCAGCCCTGGACCTGTGTTTCGACGACGATCATGCGAGTTCGGCCCCTGCGCGCGTACCGACAGTCAACGCAACGACGCCGCGCCCTCGTACGCCTCGACGATGCGCCCGACGACCGGGTGGCGGACGACGTCGCCGATCCCGAACCGGATCATCGCAAGCCCTTCAACGCCTTCGAGCCTCCCGACCGCATCGTTCAGCCCTGAATCTTGTCCCTTGGGGAGATCGGTTTGCTTGGGGTCGCCGCACACCACCATACGACTGCCTTCGCCAAAGCGTGTGAGGAACATCTTCATCTGTGCGGGCGTCGTGTTTTGCGCCTCGTCGAGGATAATGAAGGCCTGTGCCAGCGTACGCCCGCGCATGAAGGCGATCGGTGCAATCTCGATTTCGCCACTGGCGATGCGCCGCTCGACTTGCTCGGCAGGCAGGCAATCGTAAAGTGCGTCATACAGCGGGCGGAGGTACGGATCGACCTTTTCCTTCATATCACCCGGCAGAAACCCCAGCCGCTCGCCTGCCTCCACCGCCGGACGCGACAGGATCAGCCGATCGACACTGCCGGTGATCAGCTGCGACACTGCCTGCGCGACCGCGACATAGGTCTTGCCGGTTCCCGCCGGACCTAGTGCGAAGATGATATCGTGCTGCGTAAGCGCTTCCATGTAGCGCGCCTGCATCGCGCTGCGCGGGACGATGGTCTTCTTGCGCGTGCGGATCATCACCGAGGGCGGCTCGGACGCATCGTGACGAATGATGC
>JAYTAR010000532.1:0-2345 GCA_043737455.1 Sphingomonadales bacterium
CAGCAACGCAAGGCCGCGTCGTTCACCATGACACCACTGCACTGCGGCAGCGCCGATGTCGGATATCGACCGTCATCCCAGTACGCCGGAGGCATTTCCATTGGCAGCGCCGTGGCTATTTCGGGCGCCGCCGCGAGCCCGAATATGGGCTATCACTCTTCGCCGGTTGTCGGCTTCATCATGACCCTGTTCAACGCACGACTCGGCTGCTGGCTCGGCAACCCGGGAGCACCCGGAGCACGCACCTGGACGCAACCGGGACCGAGCTTTGCGATTCGCTCGATGATCCGTGAGGCGCTTGGCCAAACCTCCGACAGCAGCGAATACGTTTACCTGTCTGACGGCGGCCATTTTGAAAACCTCGGCCTATACGAAATGGTGCGTCGGCGCTGCAGACTGATCGTAGTGCTCGACGCTGGAGGCGACCCTGAGTTCACCTGCGACGATCTCGGCAATGCACTACGCAAGATTCGCATCGATCAACGCATTCCGATCGACTTCGACGCTGAATCCATGCAATTGCTGCGCCAGCGCAAGCGTCGCTGGGCGACCGCCAGCATTCGCTATTCGCAAGTCGAAGGCGCGGGCGAGGACGGTCGGCTGATATACGTCAAACCCATGCTGCTCGGCAACGAGTCGCCCGACGTGCTGAGCTATGCTGCATCGAACCCGACCTTTCCGCATCAGAGCACCGGCGATCAGTGGTTCGACGAATCACAAACCGAGAGCTATCGCGAACTCGGCGCGTTCACCATCGACGAAATGTGCCGGGGATGGTCTGCAGGCTCACTGGCCGACTGGTGCCGCCAACTTGATGTCGAAGAAAGCAAGCGCGCGGCGACAGTTGGCGAGTGAGGCGCTGCGGTCAACAACAGGGGCCACGGACATTCCGACTTCGCCAGAGCGCGTGAAAAATCGTGAGCGCCCCGGTGGTCAGCATCGACACGCATCCATGCCGAATGCTGTCAGGATTCCGCAGCTTGCGCAGCGCGCGCCAGCGCTTCTCGCCAATCCTTGAGTTCTGCCGGGCGCAGGCGGAATCTGGCGATGTTGCCTTCGTGCAATTGATATAATTCGTTGACGGCCATCGCCACCACGTCGGCGAGGTCGGCGGGGTCAACCGCGGGTAAAGCCAGTTCCTGGATGGCTACCGTCGTGATCGGCATTCGTTGCCGGACGATCTCCCCCACGAGTTCCATCATGACGGCGCGGTATTTCATGCGCAGCGGATCGGGATCGGGCAGAGACTGACGAATCACGGTGTAGCGTTTACACGAACGCTCGTAGGCCCATAAAAATAGATCGCGCAACAAATCTATTCGGCGCAATTCATAAATACCAAGCAGGCTATCGATGTAACTCTTGACCGACACGTCAACGAACGACAGCGGAGCGAAATTGCCGCGAATCAATGGAATGTTTGCTGCGAGTCTGGACACGCGTTTGTTGACGTCTTCGAACGGCTGCAGATACGGAATATGCACCATGGCAAAGAACGCCTGCTCAAACGGGTCGCGAATCGCTTCGGCTTTGTGCAACAACTGATCGAAGCATTCTTCAATCAACTGCGGAATGGCGGTCGGCAGATACACAGATCGGGTGATTTGAACTGCGATGCGGCGCAGTCGGCCGCTGGCGCCGGGGTCAGGCATCAGGTTGTCAGACAACAACGCGTGCAGATTTAGAATCGTATAGCGGTTGAAACCAATGTGTTCGGCCTCGTCGACCAGCAGTTCTATCGCGGCCTTGTGGTTAAGAATCATCTGCGCCTCGCCCCGGTCCTTGCCCTCGGCAGCACGGCCGAACTCAATCAGGTTCTGAGTGTCAAGCCGTGTGTAGGTATTGCCTTCGAGCAAACTCGACGCCCAAGACAGATCGATCAGCAGGCGATCGAAGATCTGTCGCGCGTAGGTCCCGGCGGGCCGCTCCCCATCGGGCGAGCGACCTAACTCATGCAGGTGAGCGCGCTCGCTATCGCTCAGGTAGGCGGTTTGGTTGGGGACGTACCGTTCCAGCAATCCCCGTTCGTATCCAACCGGCGTGCGTTCGGCAATCGGCCGATTCACCAATTTTTCCACTTCGATTCCGGACTGTGATCTTCGTTCGACGGTGGCGTGCACCGTGCCGCTGCCGCGCATTTCGACGCGCACACGCTTGTCGAATCCAGGTGCGCGATACCGACGCGCACGGCCCTGACCGATGGCGATCAGGCGCTGATCTGCGACGAGCGTTGCCAAGCGCCGCTGAAGTGATCGCCGCGGAATCGCAGTATTTGCGGCGGCTAGACCCTCGATACCGAGTCCATCGGGGCTTATTGCGATCTGAGCGATCAAGGTTTCGAGTTC